>SYFR01000448.1 GCA_005800325.1 Myxococcales bacterium
CGCCATTGAGCCCCGTCGCCATTGAGCACTAGCGCCATTGAGCACTAGCGCCATTGAGCACTAGCGCCATTGAGCACTAGCTGCCACGTAGCCCCGGCGCCATTGGGCACAGCCGCCGTCACCAGGGCTGATCGCGCAGCGTGGTCTTGTACTTCTCTTGATAGAGGGTGTGGCACTTCTTGCAGGACTCTTTCGCCCCGTCGATGTCGCCCGCCTTCGCCTTGGCCGCGCCCGCCGCCGCGATCCCCGCCCACTGGCCGTAGCCCGCGACGGGCTTGCTCGCGACGACGTTGAGCGCGTCCGCGAGCTTGTTGCCGTCGCCGCTCGAGACCGCGCGCGTCATCACGCTCTTCATCCAGCCCTGCATCGGGCAAGCCTTCTGGCCCTTGCCGCCGCAGTCGAACGTCTTCTCCGCGGCGGACGCCGTCGGCGCTGCGCTCGCCGCAGGATTCGCAGCCCCGTCGCCGGTGACCGCAGCGCCGGTGCCGGTCGCGCTCGCCGCTGGCTCGGCGCTCGCCGCGGTGCTCACGGTGGTGGTGGCCGCCGTCGGCGCGGAGGTCGCGGTCGCCGCTGCAGCGGTCGCAGCCGCAGCGGTCGCTGGCCCACCGGTCGCCGCATCACCAGCGCGTGGTCCGGTGCCCGCGCGTTCCGTCGCCGACTCGGTGCCGCAAGCCAACGCCGTCGCCGCGAGCAACGCACCCCACAGCCAGGACGAAGAGGTTCTCATCGCCCGCAGTCTGCTGAAGGTTTCGACCCGAGGCAAGGGAAGGTACGCTCCCGCGCGCGTGCCACCTCCGAAGCTCGAGCCCGTGCGCCCGGCCCCCGCGCCGCCCGATGCGCCGCGCCTCGTCTTTCGCCGCGGCAGCCGCCATCCGCGGGCCATCGCCTGGTTTGGATTTCGATCATTCTGGGGGCACCTCTGGCACCTCGCCGCGAGCGTCATCGCGACCGAGGACATCGACGCTCGCGACTGGATGCAGCCCAACGACACCGGCGAGCTGACGCGCACGGTGGCCCGCCTGCTCGGCGGCGCAAGCGCCGGTACGGGCAGCGACGGTGCGGCCGGCGATGGTGCCGCGCTCACCGAGCGGCTCGAGCGGGATCTCTGGATCGATTTCATCGCCGACTGCGGCGACGACAGCGAGCTGAGCCTCGCGGTGGCGGACATGCTGTTCCGCGAATACCGGGTGCCCGATCCGCACACGGAGGGCCGAGAGCTCGTCCTGCCGCGCGGCGACGTCCTCGTGTTCGGCGGCGACACGGCGTATCCGGTGGCGACGCAGCTCGAGATCCACAACCGCGTGTGCGCGCCCTTCAACCGCATCCTCAACGAGCGGAAAGACGGGCGCCTCCGCGTGCTTCTCGGCATTCCGGGAAACCACGACTGGTACGACGGGCTCGACGGCTTCGCGCGGATGTTCCGCGCCCCGCGCGGGCAGATCGATCGCCACAGCGTCGTCGCCGGCGACGATCGCGTCGATCGCACCGGACAGATCGGGCACTTCTTCGAGTGGGTCGAGGCGTTCCGCGTCGGGACCCGCGTCGCCAAGCGCGCCGCGCTGCCGCTCCACGGCTACCTCCCGGTGCAGAGCGCGAGCTACTTTGCGCTGCGCGTGGCGCCGGGGCTCGACCTCTGGGCCGTCGACCGGCAGCTGCGCGAGGTCGACTTCGCGCAGCGCAGCCACTTCGCCCGCGAGCGCGCGGCGGAGCCGACACGCGGCCTCATCGTCGTCGTCGCCGATCCCGTCTACGCCATGCTCGAGCCGAACCCGGTCGGGTTCGCGACCATGGATGCGCTCGCCCTCGAGCTCGAAGAGGACGCTCCGCTCGTGCTCACCGGAGACACCCACCACTACTGCCGGCAGCGGCTCGGCGGCGCGACCCACGTCGTGGCCGGCGGCGGCGGCGCGTTCCTGCACCCCGCGAAGATCTGGCGCAAAGAGGGGGCAGCGCACGCGCCGGAGGCCGAGTTTCCCGGGCCGCGCGCGAGCTTCGGCCTGGCGATGCAGGTGCCGTGGCAGATCGCGTGGGGCAGGGCCGGGTACATGGTGCACGTCGGCCTCGGCGCGCTCTCTCTTTCGCTCGCGGGGTTCGAGGCCGCGGGCGGCAGCGCGGTGCAGGGGGCCATGGGCGCGGGCCTCGTCGCGGCGAGCGTCGCGGCGTTGCTCGGCGCGTCTCACCGGACGGCCGGGGGGAGCTACCGCGGGCTCGCGATCGCCGCGCTCGCGGCCGTCTACGGCGCCTGGGTCACGATCCTGCCGCTCGCGATGCGCTTGCTCGTGCGCGCCGCCTCGTGGCAGAGCTTCACCCCGAGCGTCGAGGACACGCTCGCGTGCCTCGCGGCGGTGCTCCCCGCGGCGCTCGGCTTCGGGACGTTTCTCATGGTGCTCACGCTCCTCGGCCTCGAGCAAAACCAGGCCTTCAGCTCGCTCGCGCACCCCGGCTACAAGCACTTCGTGCGGCTACGCATCCAGCGGGACGGAAGCGCCGTCGACGGCTGGGTGCTCGGTCGCGTCGACCCGCTGCGCCCGGACGAAAAGACGGTGCTCGTGGACCAATTTCGCTGGGCCAATCCGCAGCGCCTTCGGCAAGATGGGCCCCATGAACCCGGTCGAGCTCATCGCGAAGAAGCGTGACAAGAAGGAGCTCAGCCGCTCCGAGATCGCGAGCCTCGTCGAGGGGCTCATGCGCGGCACGCTCGCCGACTACCAAATGAGCGCGTTCTGCATGGCGGTGTTCTTCGCCGGCATGACGGCGGACGAGACCGCGGCGCTGACCCACGCGATGCTCGCCTCGGGCGTCGTCGTCGATCTCTCGGACG
>SYFR01000449.1 GCA_005800325.1 Myxococcales bacterium
GACTCTACGGCGACGCAGACTCTACGGCGACGCAGACTCTACGGCGACGCAGCTCACGGGCAGCCGGAGGGCGCCGTCTCGGGGTAGCCGATGAGCGCGCAGCTGTCCGACACGAGCGCGTCGCAGCTGGCGATGTCGCCGATGAACTCCGCGCAGGCGGTCACGGTGCCAAGATCGTACTGCATGCACGCGGTCGTGTAGACCGAGCGAAGGAACGCTGGGCACTGGTGCACCGTGACCACGCACTTCAAGGCGAGCTGACGATCGGTGAACGCGTTGTAGAGCGTCTCGCACGCCTCGGTCTCGCTCGTGTGTTCGCCGTTCGGCTCGGGGTGGAAGCGGCCGTCATCGATCGGGCCGGTCGTCGTGGTGAGCGTGAGCTCGCTGCGGTCGGTCTCGCCGCAAGCGAACACGGCGAGGGAAATCGCGCACAGGGTTGGGGTCAGTCGCAACATCGAGAGCACCTTGGGCGGGCCGAACTCTACGCGGGCTCCGGGACCACGTCGATGCCGACCTCGCGCATGAGGCGCAGCGCGTTCGAGGTGGCGACGGGCCCGCGCTTCATCCGGTAATCGAACGCGAGCTTGCCGTGCTCGAGGTGGTCCGCGAAATGCGTGTTCGTGACGCGGCCGCCGGTCGAGGCCTCGAGCTCGACGAGCCCGAGATCGTGCGACGTGGCGATCCCGAGGGCGCCCCGGCCGACGAGGTGCTCGAGCACGGCCTTGGCGCCGAGGACGCGCTCACGCGAGTTCGTGCCGTGAAGCACCTCGTCGAGGAGAAAGAGGATCCGGTGCTCGTCCCCGTTCGCGGCGTCGATGACGAGCTTCAACTTTCGGACCTCGGCATAGAAGCGCGACGCTCCCTCGCGCAGCGAGTCGTCGACTCGGATGCTCGTCCACACCGCGAGCGGCGTCATCGTGAGCTCGCTCGCGCACACGGGCGCGCCGGCCTGGGCGAGCACCGCCGCGGTGCCGACGGCACGCAAGAGGGTGCTCTTGCCCGACATGTTCGATCCCGTGACCAGGTACGCCATCCTTGCCTCGGGCGTGCCGCCCATCGTCACGTCGTTGCCGACGCGCGAGGCAGGCGCGATGAGCGGATGAGCGAGGTCGCGTGCCGAGAAGCGTGGGGCGATGGAGTCATGGCGCACGTCGGGCCACGAAAAGCCCGGGTGCTCGGCCGCGAAGGTGCCGAGGCAGGAGAGGGCCTCGATTTCTCCGAGGGCCGCAAGCCAGCCCTCGACGCCCGCGCCGGCGCGGGCCCGCCACGACGCGAGCGCGGCTGCGCACCACACGTCCCACAGCAAGAACACGTTCAAGAGGATGTTCGCGATCGCGTTGTGGCGCACGGCGGCGAACGACGCGATGCGGCCGAGGCGCGCGAACTCGACCGACGCTGCCTGCCCGCCGGCCTCGCCCGAGAGCCGCTTCGTGAGCGCACCGAGGCGCGCGGTCTCGAAGTGGGCGCTCTCGGCGAGCGCGAGCATCGGCGCATAAGCGCGGAGCGGATCCTCGCGGCGCATCATCGGTTCGATGAGTGGCTCGGTCCGCGAGCGCAGCGCGATCCACGCTGCCACTTGCACGACGAGCATCCCGCCCCATGCGCTGACGAGCGGGCTCCCTTCCGGTGCGCGTGCGCTGACGAACCCGAGCGCGAGCTGGCATAGGACGATGGCGCCCGCGAGCGCGAGCGTGGCGCGCGAGATCGGCGGGTCGTCTGCCCTGGCCCACGCGCGGAGGGGCTCGGCGTGCGCGCCGACCTTCTCGGCGGTGTGGCCGTGGACGGCGAGCTCCTCGCGCCACCGGTCGCGCTTCTCGAGCTCGCGTGCCGCGGCCTGACGCTCGCGGATCTCGGCGACGCTCGCGTGGGTCGTGAGGTAGCCGGCGAGCACGTCACGACCCGCCGGCGTGCGCGCGACGTTGAGCTGCTCGTAGAGCGAGCCCCTGCCGAACAAATCGAGATCGGCCGCGTAAGGGTGACCTTCGCCGCGGCCGTCGCCACGCCGCGCCGACGCACCCTCGGGCGCGCGAAAGGTGCCGTCGTGCCTCGCCAGCGCTTCGGTCGCGATTGCGAGCCGACGCTCGTTCATGAACTGCTCAGTCGCGACGCTGGCGTGGCGCACGACGAAGACGACGAAGCTCACGAAGGCCAGGCCCGCGGCCGACCACACGGCCGTGCTGCGCTCGACGAACCCGAAGAGCACGAGCCCGCTCGTCGCGAGGAAGGTGGCGGCGCGTGCGCGGCCGAGCTTCGCATCGAGCGCGTCGAGGCGAGCCTGCTCGTGCGAGAGCTCACGCCGCCGCGCGTCGAAGCGCTCGCTCGCGGCCTCGGCTGTCACGGCGCGGGGATCTAGTGCTTCGCCTGGTCCGGAACAAGGACCGAAGAGCGACGCGGCGCCGACTCGAGGGGATGGCCAAGCGCGGGGCGCTCGCTGTCCTGTCCGCCGCCGTTCGCCGCGCGCCCCGTTCGTGCGCCCGCGGACGCGCGGTGTTACGAGCGGCGCATGAGCTCGGTGCGCCCTCTCGCCACGGACGGCCCGTCGCTCGGTCGCGGCCTCTACTGCAACCGGACCTTGAACCTCAAGGCGATCAAGGTCGTGGGCTTCGACATGGACTACACGCTGGTCCACTACCACACCGAGGACTGGGAGCGGCGGGCCTACGAGCACCTCAAGGCGCGGCTCGCGCACCGCGGCTGGCCGGTCGCGGCGCTCGAGTTCGACGCCGAGCTCGTGATGCGCGGACTCATCGTCGACGTCGAGAAGGGCAACGTCCTCAAGGCGAATCGCTTCGGCTACGTGAAGCAGGCGATGCACGGGACGCGCATGCTCGGGTTCGAGGAGCTGCGCGCCACGTACATGCGCACGATGACCGACCTCTCGCTGCCGCGATACCGCTTCATGAACACGCTCTTCTCGCTGTCGGAGGGCTGCATGTACGCGCAGCTCGTCGACCTCGTCGATCGCGGCGCCATCTCAGGGGCTCCCATCGGCTACCGCGAGCTCTACCAGATCGTGCGGGAGAACATCGACGCCACCCACACCGAGGGCGAGCTCAAGGCGGAGGTGATGGCGAGCCCCGAGCGCTTCGTCGACCTCGATCCGGACACGGTGCTCGCGCTCCTCGACATGCACCACGCCGGCAAGCGGCTCGTCCTCATCACGAACTCCGAGTGGGAGTACACGCAGGCGATGATGAGCTACGCGTTCGATCCGTTCTTGCCGGGCGGAATGAAGTGGACCGAGCTCTTCGAGCTGAACGTCTGCGGGGCGCGAAAGCCGGAGTTCTTCGACAAGACCTCGCCGCTCCTCGAGGTCGTCGACCGAGAGCTCGGCCTCATGAGGCCCGTCGTCGGCGCGCTCAAGAAGCACGGGTGCTACTTCGGCGGCCACGCGTCCCAAATCGAGAGTCACCTGCGCGTCTCCGGGGACGAGATCCTCTATCTCGGAGATCACATGTTCGGCGACGTCCACGTGAGCAAGAGCGTCCTGCGTTGGCGCACCTGCCTCGTGCTGCGCGAGATCGAGGACGAGATCGCCGCGTGCGAGGCGATGCGCGTGCCGCAAGCCGAGCTCTCGGCGCTCATGGCCGAGAAAGAGCAGCTCGAGTGGCGCTACGTGCAGCTTCGCCTCGCCGTCCAGCGCGGCAAGCTCGGGTACGGACCGAAGGGGGCGGACGCCGAGTCCACGTCGCGGGGGCTCGCGGCGCTGCGTACGGAGCTCGACGCGCTCGACGAGCGGATCGGTCCCTTCGCCGAGCAGACCGGGCACGCGCTGAACGAGCGGTGGGGGCTCTTGATGCGCGCGGGCAACGACAAGAGCCAGCTCGCGCGCCAGGTCGAGCGCTACGCCGACGTGTACACCTCGCGGGTGTCGAACTTCCTCCACGCGACGCCGTTTGCCTATCTCCGCTCGCCGCGCGGCACGCTCCCGCACGATCGCTAACGATCGCTAAGGGTGCTGAGTCCGAAGCGCGCTGACGCAGCGTTTCGCGTTCGTTGGGGGCGATGGTGAGTGAGCTCGTTGCCGCTTCGCCCCCGTGGGCTGAGCCGTTCGAGCTACCCGGTGGCGAGTCGCTCGTGCGCCGCGTCGACGAGCGCGTAGAGTAGCTCGGCCATCGTGCCGAGCTCGGAGAGGAGCGCGCGCGGCGAAGGCAGGGTGCTCCCGGTGTGGCCGAAGAGGCCAGTCAGCGCGAGCTTGTGAGGATGGCGCGGCCGGAGGTGCCGCGCGAGCTCGTGCGCCTGCGGATACGGGATCACGTCGTCGTCGCGACCGTGGGTCACGAGCACCGGACACTTCACCCGCGGCAAGTGCACGCGCGGATCGGCGAAGGCGAAGTGGTCGCCGGCGTTGGCGAGCGCGGCCTCGAGGAGCTCGGGCCCGCCGGGCGCGAGGCCGCAGCCGACGCGAAATAGGGCGCGATCCTCGGCGTCGAGCGTGCCCGCGAGCACGTCCGCGAGCGGCTCGCGGCGCCTCGCGGCTCGCAGCTCAGGGCGGCCCCACGTGCGCCTGGCCATCTCGAGCCACGCGCGACAGACGGGCTCGTGCGGGCGGGCGCGCCGCAGGTGCGGCACCAGGTTCACGAACGCGGCCGGTGCGTTGAGCGGATCGTGCGTGAGGCGGAGCTCGCGGTCGCCGTCGAACGCGCGACCCGAGAGCACGAAGCGGAGGGTCGTCTCGAACTCGGCGAAGCCGCCGAACAAGACGAGCGCTCCGAGCTCGTCCGCGTGCTCGGGGCTCGCGGCGACCCGCGCACCGAGCGGCGCACCGAACGAGATCGTGAACAGGGCAGGGCGCGGGAGATCGTGCTCACGCGCGTAGGCGGCCGCATGCCCTACCGCTCGGGCGACGTCGAGGTGGGCCTCGGGCGCGAGCCGCAGCTCGAGGTACGGGCGCACGAAGGGAGCGAACACGACGAGGCCGCTCGCGGCCAGTACGCGGCAGAAGCGATCGAGCCTGGGATCGGCGGGCCCTTGGTAGTGCAGCCCCTGAACCACGACGTAGACGCCCGTCGCCTCGCGCAGCAACGGCTCGTAGCGAGAGAGCGCGACCGTGCCCGAGGTCGTGTCGAGCTCGAGGCGCTCGCAGGCGACGTGCGACGGCGCACGCTCGGGAGCCGCCCACGGTCCGAGCCAGCGCGCGAGCGTCGCCGCCTGCTCGTGCCGCTCGAGGGCTCGCATCGAAGCGCAGCATGAAGCGACGCGCTCTCGCTGTCCACGCGCGCGGGCGTCGCTGGCGACAACGGTAGCCGCACGAGCGGGGCTCGCGTATGCGCGCATCATCGTCATGAGCGAGGTCGAGCTGCATCGCGCCCTCGCGCTCGGCGTCATCGCGACGGCTCTGCCCACGTGGTTCGCGCTGCGGCACGTGAGCGCGCCCTACGGGAGGCATGCACGCGCGGGCTTTGGCCCTACCGTTCCGGCGCGGCTCGGCTGGATCGTGATGGAGAGCCCGGCGTGTGTCGCGTGGCTCGCCGTCTACGCGCTGGGCTCCCGTGCGCTCGGGCTCGTGCCGCTCGTGCTGCTCGCCTTCTGGCAGCTTCACTATGTGCACCGCGCGTTCGTGCAGCCGCTGACCTGGCCGCGAGACGACAAGAGAACGCCGGCGCTGATCGTGGCGCTCGCCATGGTCTTCAACGTGGTCAACGCCTACCTCAACGCGCGACAGGTGAGCGAGCTCGGGCGCTATGCCGTCAACTGGCTCTACGAGCCGCGCTTCATCGCCGGGGCGGTGCTCTTTCTTGGCGGGCTCTACGTCAACGTGCGTGCCGATCGCGAGCTCTGCGCGCTGAAGGCCGGCGGAGCGGGTTATCGCGTGCCGCGCGGCCGGTTGTTTCGGCTCGTCTCGTGCCCGAACTACGCGGGCGAGATCGTCGAGTGGCTCGGCTGGGCGCTCATGACGAGCTCGCTCGCCGGGCTCGCCTTTGCCCTCTTCACCGCGAGCAACCTCGTTCCGCGAGCTCGGTCCCACCACGCCTTCTACCGAGAGCGCTTCCCCGATTATCCGCCCGAGCGGCGCGCGCTCATCCCCTGGGTTTGGTGAGCGCGACCGGGGCATGGCGGCCGCAGCGAGCCGCCGACACGGCCTCCCTCGGCTTGCGCCCTCGAGCCTGCATGAGGCACGATGGCTCGATGCGAGGGGTACGCGGGCGAGACAAGGCATCCGTGAGGCTCAAGTCAGCGCTTTCGGCCGGCGTGAGCTTGCCATTCTCGAGGCCACGCCGGCGCTCCCCGGGCCTGTCTGGCGAAGGCGGGCTGCGCTGGCGCGCCGCTGCGCTCCTCCTCGGCGCGACGCTCTTCGTAGCGGCGTGCGAGGAGTTCAGCGCGGCGAGCGACCCTGCTAGCGCGGGCGCTGGCGGCGCGGGCGCGGGTGCGGGC
>SYFR01000450.1 GCA_005800325.1 Myxococcales bacterium
CGCGCGAGCTCCAGGTCGCTGGCGCGCCATCATTTGCGGCCGAGTCGTGGCGCCCACCGTCGGGCCGCGACCACCGCGTCGACGAGCCCTCGCGCGGGGGCGCGCCCGAGGCCGCGCCGGCTGCGCCTCGGAGCGCACTCTTCGCGATGCCGTCGCGGCGCCGGCTGGTCGCTCTTGGCGCGGTCTCGGTGGCGCTGCTCGGCCTATCGTTCGGCTTCGGTCGCGCCACTGCGCCCGCGAGCGGCGGCGTCGAGCGAGCGCGGCACGGGTGGGCACCCCTCGTGCAGCAGGCGCAAGACGCCGAGACCGCAGCGCCGCGACCCTGCCTGATGCTGCGCGCGCCGTCGTCGTGGGCGTCCGAGGCCGAGCGTCGCGTCGCGGCCGAGCTCGTCGCCACGAACGGCGGCAAAATCGCGATCGGCTTCGCGCGCCGCAGCAACGAGCCGCGCGGCCTCGTGCTCGATCCGAGCTCCGGAGAGGTGGTCGACAGGTTCGAGCCGCCGCCCGCGAGCGGCAGCGTCGCGCGCGTCGTTCCGGTGCCCACGCAAGCGGGCGCAACGTTCGTCGTCGTGCCGGCCGAGCACCAGGGCATGACGCACGCGACCCGCTTGCGGACGGCGCGCTCGGTCACGGTCGGCACGGTCGGTGGCGAGCTCATGGCGCTCGGCGAGGGCGGCGCCAAGGCGCGGCTCTGGAGCTTGCCGAACGGTACGGCAGCGAGGCTGCAGCTCGCGCCGTTCGGGCCCGATGGCCGCGAGGGCCACGGCATCGTGTACACGGTCGGCGATGAGGTGCACTACGGCGCGGTTCGCGGCGACGGCACCGTCCTTTTCGAGGGCAAGAAGCTCGCTGCCGGCGGAGGAAAGACTGGCAAGCCGATGATCGCGAGCAACGGGCGCGAAGTGTCCATCGTGTTCGCCGAGGAGGCTGCGGAGACCGGGCGCGTCGTCTTGCGGTGGGCGCGCGGACCCGTCGACAAGCCGCTCACCGAGGCCGGCATGGTCGAGCTTCCGGTGGGCGGGCCAGGCGGCGATGCGATCGCGCCCGACGTCGCGGCGCTCAGCGGTGGCCGGTGGTTCTTGCTCTGGACCGAGGGGAAAAAGGGCGATCGCGTGCTCCGCGCCCAGACCTACGATCGGCGCGGCGAGCGAATTGGCGATGCCTTGCGCGTGTCGCCCGCGACGGGAAACTTCGGCCAGGGTACGCTCGCGGTGGCCGGCGAGACGGCGGCGGTCGCCTTCTTCTTGAGCACGGGTCAGGCGTATCAGCTATGGGGCACCGTCTTGCAGTGCAACTGACGACAGCGCGAGCGCTGCGCTCCGCCGCCGCGATCACGGTGGGCTGTCTCCTCGCAGGTTGCAGTCTGTTCGGCGCGCCCGATCAGGGACCGTCGCGGATCGAGCAAGGGCGGAGCGTCGATACCGGCCGCCGGCGCTTCGATGCGTATTTCGCCGAGGTCGCGGAGCTGCGCGAGAAGTTGAGCGCGCGCGACTCGGATCTTTTTCTCGTGCGGCAGCCGCTCGTCGACGAGATGAGCGTCGGCGTCGAGGCGCCGATCTCGGCGGTCATGGCCGCGACGCGCGAGCGGGTCGAGAAGCTGAAGGGCTACGGCGTGCTGCTGGATCTGCGGCTCACGCCGACGCCCATCGTGATTTCGCAGACTGGCGAGCTCGCCCCCGACGACAACGAGGACGCGCTCCTCAAGGCGATTCAAGAGTCCGCGTTGCGCGGGATGTCGACGTTCCGCGAATATCAACAGCTGTCGGCCGTGGCAGAGCAGCTCGACGCGGCGCGCGGTGAGCTCGCCGAGGACATCAGCCGCTTGCCGGCAGACTTTCAGAAGACGGAGCTCGTCGAGGTCGAGCTCGTCGGCGCCGGTCGTGTGCTCGACGGCGTGAAGCAAAAGCTCGCCGAGGACACGAAGAGCCTCGCGCTCTACCTCGTGGCGCTGTCGGAGGCGGTCGGCACGGGCGGCGCTGATCTGCGTGACACGAGCTGCGACGAGGCGCTCGCGAAGTACAAGCCGGTGCGGCCGAAGCGGTGGTCGAAGAAGAGCGGCTCCGCTGGGACCGGGCGGGCACCGGCAGCGACCGGCCCGAAGGGCGCCACGACCCCGGCGGCGTCGCGCCCCGCTTCCGGCGGCGATTTCGACATGTGAGCGACCGGCCCTGCGGCGGCGCGTTTCGCGAGCCGAATCGCTGCGGCGCTTCACTCCGATGGATCTGCAGCTATGTTGGCGCGGCATTCCGTTGGAGCCGGCGAAGCAGTGTATTAGCAAGGCGAGCATGACGCGCGGAGCTCGGATCGCAGCCGCCCTCATCGCGCTCGTCGGCGCGGTCGTCAGCGCCAACGCGGGTGCATCCAACGCGGGTGCATCCGACGCGGGCGCATCCGACTCTGGCGAACATCGCGATGACGGCACGGCGCCCGGCGTCGACGCCGAAGGGCTCGCCGGTGCGAACGGCGCGGCCTTCGAGCTCGGGGAGTGGGACATCGCGCCGCACGTCGAGCTGCGCCTGCGCGGCGAGTACCGTCGCGATCCCGTCGACGTGGGCGGCGACGTGTTCGAGGGCGTCGCGGTGCACGGCGACGGATACCGCTCGCCCGCGCCCGCGGTGTTCATTCGGCAGAGCGCGGTCGGCGATCTGTGGCTCGCGTCTTCGCGTGCGCGCCTCGGCCTACGCGCTTCGCGCCGCTTCGTCGCGGCCGTCGTCACGCTGCAAGACGCGCGCGTGCTCGGCTGGCTGCCGGGCGCGGCGGCGAGCGCGTCGCGGCCGGGCACCGGGATCTTCGAGCCGTACCGCGCCTACCTCGAGCTCTTCGACGACGCCGTGCGCGATGGGGGCGGCGAGCCGCTCGTTCGCGCGCGCATCGGGCGGCAGCCGATCACGTGGGGCGAGGGTCGGCTCGTCGGCGACAAGGACTGGCTGGCTCGCGGCGGTGCGCTCGACGCCGCGCGCGTAGAGCTGCAATTCGGCGACGGTCTCACCGAGGTCGAGCTCCTCGCGGCCATGCTCGCGATGCCGGGCCCGGTGCCGCAGCCGCTCGGCTCGACGACGGGAGCCGCCCGGCTCGAGGGAAGCGGCGCGCAGCTCTACGGGCTCGCGAACCGATGGGACGTCTTTCCGCTGCTCAAGCTCGAGCTCGGGGTGCTCGCTCGCATCGCCCGCGAGCCGCTGCCGGTGGAGCTCGTCCGCGGCGACACCTACGTCGTCGATCTGCGCGTGCACGGCGCATGGCGCGGCGTCGACTATGCGGCCGAGGGAGCGCTCGAGCTCGGGCGCGTCGCGAGCTTCGGCACGAACCGCGAGCTGTTCGCAGGTGCCGCCGCGGCGCGCGTGGATTGGCAGACCGCGCTGCCGCTCGATGTGCGCTTCGGAGCCTTCGGGAGCTACGCCAGCGGAGACGACTCCGGCGGCACGGGCGCGACGCAGCATCGCTTCGATCCCATCCTGCCGACGGTGCACGAACACCACGGCATGATGGATCTGCTCGGGTGGTCGAACTCGCTCGACGTCGGCGCGCGCGTCGCGGCGCGGCCCCTCACGCAGGTCGACGTCGCGCTGCGCTATGCCTTCCTCGGCTTGGCCGAGCCGACCGATCGATGGACGGCTGGCTCCCTCGCGCCGATCGGCGTCGCCCCGGCGAACGACTCGCGCTCGCTCGCACACGAGCTCGACCTGCGCGTCGCCTACGAGCCGTGGCGCGGCGTCTCGTTCGACGCGGGATATGGAATCGCGGCGACCGGGAGCGGCGCCCGCGCGATCCTCGAGGCGAGCGGACACGGCGCTCCTGAGCTGCTCCACTTCGCGTACCTCGCCACGAGCGCGCGCGTCTGGTGAGCCTGCGCTAGCTGGCTACTCGTCGTCGCGGTCGCGCTTTTTCGTCTTTCGCGGCGCGTCATCGTCGCGGCCCGCGTCATCGTCGCGGCCCGACTTCGCGTCGTCGTCACGGTCCGGCTTCGCTTCGTCGTCGCTGCCGCGCTTCGGTCGCGGCGTCGCGCCGGCCTTCGCGCAGCTGCCGGCGTCGCAGAACTCGCCGCGCGTGCAGTCGTCGTCGGCCTTGCAGCGCGGCGCGTCTTCGAGCGCGGCCTTGCCGCCCCACCACGCAAGGTTGAGCTGACCGACGACCTCTTCGGCGCGCTTCTTCTCGTCCGGTTGCAGCGATCCTTGCGAGGCCTTCTCACGGGCGAGCGCGACCGCGAGCCAGTGGCGGGCATCGTGCTCGTGGGCAAGCCTGTGGTGGCTCATGCCTCGCAGGTAGGAAAACTGCGCGCGCTCGGCCTCGGACAGCGAGTCGATGTCTCGCTCGAGCGCCTCCAGCAGGGCGATCGCGTGCTCGTGCTCGTTCTTCGCGTACCGCGCGCGCGCCCGCTCAAGGTCGTCCTTGTACGTGGCGCACGCCGCAACCGCGAGCGGGAACACGAGCGCCCAGGCCTTGGCTCGGCACACCATCGCGGGGAGGGTAGCCACGTAGCGCGAGCCGGATCAAGCGACGCGCGGGGCTGGCCGCAGCTTCGCGGGCGTTTCGCTGCGCGGCGCGGCGGGCGACCGGCGCATCACACTTTGCTTCACGAGGGGCGTCGGCCTACATTGATCTCCGCGGCGGTTGGCGCATAATCCGCCGCGCATTCCGCCCGGGGACCGACTGTCGGGCTTCGGCGCCTCAGCCCATCGCCGTTGCCGGCGGCGGGCGTCACACACCTCATGACGAGCGAAGCCTCTCCTTCCGCCCCGACCACGCCGGGCGCCCCCGCGTTCGAGGGAGAGAAGCTGCCTCGTCAGTTCGGCAAGTACACGCTCTTGCGCACGCTCGCGAGCGGCGGCATGGCGCAGGTCTACCTCGCCATTCAGCGCGCGGTCGCGGGCTTCGAGAAGCTCGTCGTCGTCAAGCGCATCCTGCCCGAGCTGGCACGAAACGCGTCCTTCGTGGAGATGTTGCTCGCCGAGGCGCGCACCGCGGCGACGCTCAACCACCCGAACGTCGTGCAGACGTTCGACGTCGGCGAGGTGGAGGGCACCTACTTCATCGCGATGGAGCACATCCATGGCGAAGACATCCGCTCGATCGTTCGCGGCATGCGCGAGAAGGCCGTGGCGGAGTTTCCACGGGAGCACGCCCTCACCATCGTCAACGGCGTGTGCGCGGGCCTCGGCTACGCCCACGAGAAGCGCGGGCTCGGCGGGGATGCGCTCGACATCGTGCATCGGGACATCTCGCCGCAGAACATCCTCATCACGTTCTCGGGGGACGTGAAGATCGTCGATTTCGGCATCGCCAAGAGCACCTCGGCGGTCGAGGTCGAGAGCAAGAGCTCCGGCCAGATCAAAGGCAAGGTGCCGTACATGTCGCCCGAGCAGGCGCGCGGCGCGACCATCGATCACCGCAGCGACATCTTCGCGGTCGGGATCCTCCTCTTCGAGCTCACGACGGGCCGCCGCCTCTTCAAGGCCAAGAACGACCTCGACACCTTGAAGCTCATCTGCGACCGCGAATATCCGCGACCCTCGCAGGTGCGACCCGGCTATCCGCCCGCGCTCGAGGCGATCGTGATGCGGGCGCTCGAGAAAGATCGCGACAAGCGATACCAGCGCTGCCGCGACATGCAGGCCGACCTCGAGGCGTTCATCCGCGAAGAGCGGATCGCCGCCTCGACGGTCGAGCTCGGCAACTGGATGAATTTTCTCTTCGAGGAGAAGATCAACCAGCAAAAAGCGGTGCTCCAGGACGCCAAGCAGCTCGCGGACATGATCGCGCAGCAGCACCTCGAGACGTCGAACGAGTGGATGATGTCGACGACGATGGGCGCCACGGCCGTCACCGGGGCGGACCTCGAGGCGGTCAGCGTCATCAAGGCGCGGCAGCGGCGCCACTGGATGCTCCTCGCCGTCGCGGGCCTCGCCGTCGTCGGCGGCGGCACGATGGTGGCGCTGCGTGCGAAGAAAGAGCGCGAGGCGGCGGCCTTGGCGGCCCAGCAGCAGGCGCCCACGGCCGAGCCCGAGCCGAAGCGCGGCACCCTCAAGATCACGAGCGAGCCCGGCGGCGCGTACGTGCGGATCGCCGGTGAGCTGCAAGGGCAGAAGACCCCCGTTTCGCTCGACAAGCTGCCGCTCGGCATGGACATCGAGGTGAAGATCTCGAAGGAGGGCTTCGAGGATCACGTCGCGTCGATCAAGCTCAGCGAAGAGAAGCTCGAGGACGCGATCGCGGTGAAGCTCATGAAGGGCACCGTGACCGTCGTGGCGGACGTCGAGCCGCGCGAGGCGACGTTCCTGCTCGATGAGAAGGCAGTGCCTCTGCCGCAGGGCGGCTGGTCCGGGCAGAACAAGCTCGAGGAGCTGTCCGCGGGCGATCACAAGGCGCTGTTCTCGGCGCCGGGCTACCTCCCCGAGCTCGTGAAGTTCACGACGAAGAAGGGCGAGACCAAGACGCTCACCGTTCGCTTGAAGAAGGGCGATCCGACCGCGCTCGCGAAGAAGGGCGACGCCGCGGGCGCGAGCTCGACCCAGGTCGCGGCGCCGCCTCCGCCGGCGGCGGGGGGCCGTGGCACGGTCAACGTCGCCTCGGCGGGCGGCTACTGCGCGCAGACGCTCGTGAACGGAAAGAGCGTGGGGCCGACGCCGGTCGCGGGGATCTCGGTGGCGGCCGGCCCGGTCAGCGTCGTGTGCAAGACGGCCGACGGCAAGACCTACGGCGGCGGCGGCCAGGTCAAGGACGGCGAGACCGCGCGGATCCGCGTCGTCATCCCGAAATAGCGGCGCGCCCCCGCTTCAGCGGTCTGAAGACGCTCCCTCGTTCGTCGCGTACCACCAGTAGTGGAAGCTCGTGAAGCGCCCGGCGCCGGTGGGACGCACCGCGACCTCGCGCGCACCCTGCGGGAGGGTGAGCTCGCTCTCGGCCCACGTTGCCCCGGAGTTGGCGGCCCTCGCCGTGCCCACGAGCACGCCGTCGGCGTAGATCGCGAGCGGCTCCTCGCTGTGCGTCCTCATCACAAGTGTGACAGGTAGGGTCACATCAAGGCGAAAGCGGTCCTCGGCGCGCCATCGCCTGCCGCCGTCGGCCACCTCGTCGCCACTCGGAGTCACAGCGATCGCCGCGACCGTGTAGTGGGCGCGGGCGTCGCCGAGCCGGTAGCCGTGCGCGCGCTCCGACTCGAGATCGGCCACGTCGAGCTCGCCCGTCGGCTCCCCTTCGTGTCTCGTTAGCGGCCGCGCGCCCGAGTCGAACAGCGAATGGTCGGCGACGAACGCGCCCATCGTGCGGCCGCCGAGGATCGACTGGTCTAGGACGGTGGCC
Organism: Myxococcales bacterium; assembly: GCA_005800325.1. Taxonomy (GTDB): domain Bacteria; phylum Myxococcota_A; class Polyangia; order Polyangiales; family Polyangiaceae; genus SYFR01. The sequence goes on from SYFR01000450.1 coordinate 7,297, forward strand.
TCGTGAAGAAACGCGCCGAGCACGGCGGGCATCGCCATCCATTGCTCGTACACGACGAAGTGGGTGGGCAAGGGCCGCCCAGCCGGCTCGCGCGCGACACGCTCGTAGTGCTCGAAGCGAGGACCGGCGCCTGCGGCCCAGTACGCCGCTTCGCCCTCGGTCGTGAGGCCCACGACGTCGAAGGTCTTGCGCCCGGAGAGGTACGCGATGGCCCCCGTGTCGTTGACGCCGACGAGCGCGTCCTCGGGCAGCTCATGCCGGGCCCACCGCGCGAGCGCCACCTGTTGGCGAGAAATCGCGCGCGCGCTCGTCGCGAGATCGCGGGTGGCCCAGTCGAGCTTCGCTCCGAAGAGCGTGACGGCGCCCCACGCGAGCGCCGGCTCCAGGATCCCGAGGAAGCGGCGACCCTTCGTCGTGCCGCCGCCGCGCACGCGCGCACCGAGCTCGGAGCACGCGGCCGCGATGAGCAGAAACCACGCGGGCGCGAACGGCCAGATGTACCGCACGCGGTTCCAGAGCATGGTCGCGTACGTGGCGGGGCCGAGCGTGCCGAGGGCGAGCGCGAGCACCAGCGCCGCGCGAAACCAGGCTCGGCGGCGCACGGCGCAGAGCGGCAACGCGACGATGCCGAGCGCGATGGCGACGACCGCGCGCGCGGGGACGAACACGGCGGTCCACGGTCCTCCGTCGAGCAGGCTCATGACGAGGAGCTTCGCGTTGGCGAGGCTCGCCGCGATGACGGCGGCGCGATCGAGGTACGGATCGAACGCGAGGTGCTTGACCATCGCCGTCGCCGACGCTGCGTGCCCGGTGAACGCCAGGTGCGAGAGCGGGACGGCGAAGGGACCGAGGCAGGGCGCGAGCGCGAGCGCGGCTCCGATCGGGCGGCCCGACCTGCGCGCGAAGAGGACGAGCGTCGCGGCGGCGATGACGGAGACGAGCGCGCCTTCGGGGCGCACGAGCGGGGCGGCGAGGCCGAGGAGGGCGAGCTCGACGGTGGGGGCGCGGCCGAGGAGGGCGAGCTCGACGGTGGGGGCGCGCGGCGATTGGCGCTCGCGAGGCTCGGCGCGGGAGGACACCGCGAGTGTCGCGGCGCGCGCAGGCCACTCGAGGGTTTCAGCGGCGACGCGGGCGCCGCGCAACAGGATCCACGCGAGCATCATCGTCTCCATGCCGCTCGCCGCGAACCACGCGAAGGCACCGAAGACGCTGCACATCGCGCCAGCGGCGATCGCGGCCGTGTCGCCGACGAGGGGTCGACCGAGCCGCCACGTCTCGTACGCCGTCGCCGCGTGCAGGAGCGTGCCGAAGATCCAGGTGACCGGCACGAGCGCGAGCCCGTCGAGCCCCGCGGCAAAGAACGGCGCGAGCAGCAGCGGCCAGAGAAAGCTCGTCGCGCCCGAGGTGTAGCCCTCGCCCGCTACGTATTCGAAGAAGCGCCCTCCCGCGAGGTTCCGCGCGTATTGCAGGTGAATGAACGAGTCGTCGAGTGGCAGCGCGGGCTCGCCGGCGCGGGCGAGAATGCGCGACGTGGCAAGGAGCATTACCAAGCACGACGGCACGAGCGCGATGAGGTACGGCGCGAGCCACGTCGGGATGCGAGCGCGCCCTCGGGCACGGTCCGTTCGCGTGGTCGGTGCGCGCAGCGGAGGCATGAGAGTCGGTGGGCTTCTAGCGCGCCGAGTAAGAATTACGCCGGAAAATGTGCGCGCGACCCGATCGCCGAATCGCGGTCGCCGCGCGGCTCATTCGCCCGATGAAGGCGGAGCGCCGCTGGCATCGGGCCTCTGGCGCGCACGTCGTCGATAGCGCAGTCGATATACCGGCAGGCCGTCCTCGTCGGCGCGCTTCTCGCGGTTGCTGCGTGCTCCGTAGGGATTGTGCGCGAGCGCTGCGCTGCCGGGCGCGTCGCCTGCGGGCTCGAGCTCCGGAGAGCCGCCGACGAGCGCTTCGTAGGCGAGGGCCCGCTCGGGCACGTCCGTCTGGATGAAGAGCTCGCCGCCGTCCGCGAGCAGCCGCGCGATCTCGGTGAGCAGCGGATCGCCGATGACGAGCCGCTTGTGGTGGCGCTTTTTCCACCACGGGTCGGGGAAGTGAATGAACACGCGCGCGACCTCGGCCGAGCTGCCAATGCGCGCGAGCGCGATGCGGGCGTCCTCGGCGAGCACACGGGCTCGCTTCCCAAAGCCCTCGCGGGCTAGCCGCTCGTCGACCAAAGTCGCCCATTTTCGGCGAATTTCGAGCCCAAGGATGCGCGCATCCGGCGCGGCGACGCAGCGCTCGAAGAGAAACGCGCCGCGCCCCGGCCCGATCTCGAGCTCGAGCGGACCCCCGGGCGCAAAGAGGCTCTCGAGCTCGACGCTCTCGCCCTCGGGCAGTCGCGGACACGCCGCGTAGCGCTCGTTTTTCACTGCGCGTCAGTTGAGCGTGCGCGCGCGTACGTCGGTGAGGGGCTTGCGACCCGCGAGACCCGCGTCGAGCTCGTGGTAGTGCTCGATCGACGTCTCGGGGTGCTTCCAGCACAGGCACACGAGGCGCCCATCGACGCGGCCATAGAAATCGACGAGGCCGGTGCGCGGATCTTTGACCACGGCCCCGAGCTCTTCGACTTCGCTCCAGCCGCGCCGAATGCCGCGCACGCCCTCGGCGATGTCGCGCTTGAGGCGACGGATCTCCGAGCTGTCACCGGGGCGCATCGTGACGTCGACGACGTGTCCGCCGGGCTCGGCGGTGGCGGTCGGGGCGCGGCTCTGCAGCTCACCCACGAGCCCGTGCACCCGCCCGCTGCGGAGGAGCAGCTCGGCCACGCGGCGCCCGAGCTCGGGCACGAGCGCGTTCGCCTGCTCGATCGTGAGCACCCGCACCGGAGAGCGTCCAGCAGCCATCTCTACCTTCATGACGGCACCCCCGCGTGGAGTCAATCGTAGAGACGCGCATGAGGCCCCGATACCTCCCCGCGGACGGCACAGCGCAACGGGGTGTCACCGTGCGAAGCGCTCCGCGATGGCGACGTCCGCGCGACTCAGAGCGGCACGAACGGCAGCTTGTCCCCCAGCGTGATCGCGGCGTCGCCGCGGTAACGCTCGTCGCCCACGCCGACTAGTTTCGCCGCCGCGGCCTCGGCTTCTGGCTCGAGCTTCGCAACGACGGACGGGAAAAGTCGAGTCGTGCGGGGCGCATCGCGTGCCGAACCCGCCTCGCCGGTGCTTCGCCAATAGCGGGCCGGAGATGCGTTCGAGTGCTCGCTCCGAAGTGTCCCGCGCCATGGTAAAGAGAGCGCCATGACGCTTCGCCCCCGCGCTCTCGTCGTCACTCCCATCCTCACGGCCGCCCTCCTCGCGGTGGGCTTTTCGGCGTGCTCCTCGAGCGACGACCCGCCCGGCGGACCGAGCTCCACGGGCAGTGGCGCAGGTGGCGGAGGTGGCGCCGTGCCGACGCTCACGGCCGAGACCTTCTGCGAGAACTACGCGAAGGCGGTCTGTAGCGCGACGGACGGATGCGGTTGCCCGACGAACGACGGCGAACCCAGCTGCACGGAGAAGAACACTTCGAACTGCAAAACCTCCCTCGCCGGTCTCATCGGCGCCATCGCGCTCGGCGACGTCACGTTCGACGCCGAGAACGCGGCCGCCTGCATCGAACAGGCCGCGGAAACACTACAATCATGCCCTCTCCCGACCGCCAGGAACAGGCCGGCCCCGTGCGAGGGGTACCTGCAGGACCGCGCGAAGCTCGGCGAGAGTTGCTCGATATTCGGGACGGGGCTGCTCTGCGCCAACGGAGCCGGCGCGTGCAACGGCATGACCATGGAATGTGACGCCTTGCCGTCCAAAGGGGTGGACTGTGTCTCGAATCGCTGCTCCGCCGGGCTCGTCTGCGACCTGGGCAAATGCCAAGTGCTTCAGGCCGAGAATGGCCCGTGTGGCAGTGACCTCGCTTGCAAGATCGACCTCGTCTGTCTGCAGGGGAAGTGCCTTCCACCGCAGGCCAAGGGGGCGACGTGCGCCATCGCGACCGAGTGCGCGGCGGAGCTCGGGTGCATCGCGAACCAATGCGACACGGCCTTCGCCGAAGGCGAAGGATGCACTGGGCCGGAATGCGGACCCGAAGGCTACTGCCGCGACGAGGAGGGCCTGAAAAAATGCGCTGCCAAGGCCGTCGCCGGCGAGCCTTGCATGCAGTTCGACGACTGCGCGCAGGGCACAGAGTGCGACTACACGCTCGCGGCTCCGAAGTGCGTGGTGCTGCCGAAGCTCGGCGAAGCGTGTCCGCTCTTCCAGTGCGCCGGCGATACCACCTGCAGCGGCGGGATCTGCATCACGCCACCGAAGCTCGGCGAGCCGTGCGCGAATGACGCGGGTAAGCCCTGCGCAGACGGTCTGGGCTGTGGCGGCGGGGGCACCTGCGTCGTGGGTGGCGCGCCAGGCGCCGAATGCGTTGGAGCGACGCAAGCGTGCGACCTCGGCGCCGCATGCAACTTCGCGACAAGGCCGCCCAAGTGCGCCGCAAAGGGAGATGCCGGAGCGCCGTGCGCGAACATCGACGCCCTGTGCAAAGCGGGCCTCTTCTGCAACCCAGTCACGAGTCTGTGCTCCCCGCCGCTCGCCTTGGGCGAGTCATGTGGGTCCGCGGCTGCTTGCGGTGAAGGCAACTACTGCGACCCCGAAGATGGCATGTGCACGAAGCTCCCGTCGCAGGCAGGAGAAGTGTGCAAGTTCGAATGCGGAGGCAACCTTCGATGCCGTGGCCCGAGCGGGCTTTGCACCAAGGGGGCCTGCGCGATTCGCTGACGGCGTTACAAGGTTCCGAGGCGGCGGGCCGGGTGGGAGCCGTCCGAAGAGACCATGCCGGAATCCACGGTTCATGACGAGGCGGTCGAGCTGCTCAAGTTGCTCCTCGCGGCCTGGGCGCTCCGCGTCGGGAACATGCGCGTCGTGCAGCAACCTCGCTGTGCGGTGGGACCGCTCACGTCACCTGGCGCGGTGACGGCGCCGCGCGAGCGCGAAGGCGCTGCACATCGCGACGAGCGCGAGCCCCATGCGACTCGTGAGCGGAGCGGGCGGACGCGTCGCGCACGCGCAGCCCGTGTCGTCTGCCGGCGTGGTTGCGGGCGACGGCTTCAGCGGATCCGGCATATCTCCGGGGGCCGAGTAGCAGCCCCAGCCGCTCGGGTCTTCATCGACCGTGCCGTCGCAGTTGTCGTCGATGCCATTGCAGGGCTCGCTCGCGCCGGGGTGCACGTCCGCGTCGAGGTCATCGCAGTCCGCGTCTTGGTCGAAGCCGTCTCCGTCGGCGTCTGTCGGCGGCTCGGGCTCGAGGGGCTTCGGCGGTGCGACGAGCCACAGCGTGCCGGCCGGGACGTCCGCGCCTCCGCCGATCGTCATTCGCATCGTGAACTTCTCTTCGTCCCACGCGATGAACGAGGCGCCCGCGTCGAGGTCGAACACGAGCGCGTCATCGGCAGCGAGCGTCCCCGACGCGAAGAACGCCGTAGCGCCGTTGCGCCCGACCAGCGCGAGCTCGCCGCCGGGCGTGACGGACGCCCCGAGCTGCGCGCCATCGCTCGCCTCGCCGACGTACACGCCTCTGGCGTGCCCGGCCTGACCGAAGGATGGACCTTGCGTGGCCAGCGTGTTCCAGGCGCCCGGAAACGACGTGCTGAGCTTGAAATTGCCTTGCGCGCTCGGCGTGGCCGTAGCCGTGCCGAGGGCCGAGCTGAACGAGAAGCCGCCATTTTCGTCGAGCGGAAAATCGCTCGCGACGTGGACGAGATCGTACGGCATGAACGCCGCGATGACGTCGATGTTGCCGCTCGCTCGCTTCACGAATCCCAAGGGGCCCCCGAGGCTGTCCGCCGCGTCGAGCCAGCCGGTGAACATCGCCGCCACGTCCGGCGGGTTCGGCTGGAACGAAAAGGTGGGCTCCGTGATCGGGGCGTGATTGTGCGGGACCGCGTCGGGCTCTGCGACTGCGGTCTCGAGGGTCGCGCGCACGCTCCACGTTCCCGGGGGCAGGTCTTTCGGAGTCGCGGCGTCGTGTGACTTCGGGCCGAGACCGATCTCGCTGGGCGTGAACGCGACGCTGCCGAGCGCGATCGTCGGGAGCGCGTCGGACACGAGCTCGAGGGTGACCGTCGCCGTCGCTTGGGGAGGCACGGCGCCCGCATCGACCAGGGTGAGCTCGACATGCACGGGCGTGCCCGCCGTGGCGATTTGACCGGTGCCCGTGGCGCTCACCGCGAGATCCACGCCGTCGTATGGCGTGTGCACGAGCGGGTACGTCGGGTCCCCGTGGATCTTCGCGAAGCTCACGGCACCACCCACCGTGCCGACGACGCCCAGCGTGCGGAGCGCGCCGCTTGGCCCCTCGTAGAGCAAGGGGCTCCCCGAGTCGTGCATGTTGACCGAGCAGCCCGCAGGCGACAGCCCAAGCGAGTCGAACGCGAGCCCCTGCGTCGACGCGGACATCAACGCCGTGTCGCAGAGCAGCAGGCGATCCTTCGGCCCCATGTTGAAGCCCGGGCCTTGCTTGCCCCACCCGGCGTTCCGGATGGGCGCGCCCTTCGCGAGCAGCTCGGTCGCCAGGCTCAGCGCGGGGATCGGCGCGATGTGGGTCACCGGCTCTTTGAGCGTGGCGAAGCGCATGTCGCTGCCGGCGACCGGGAGCCACGAGTCGATGAGCACGTGGTGAAAGGAGGCGACCCCCGCCTGCACGGTGCCGAGCGTGCCAGTCGCGTGTCGCCGAAACCGCAGCGCGTACTGCGTGCCGGGCGAGTCGACGCAATGATTCGCCGTCACGACCAGGGTGGGCGCGAGCAGCGTCGCGTTGCAGAACCAGTTGTGGTCTTGTGCGTTCGGGTTCGCCGGATCAAGGCCGAGCCAATGTGCGAAGCTCAGCGCGGCCACGGCGTCGTAGCGCGTGTCCGTGGGGTCGGGCTCGACGCCGCTCGTGATGGCAAGTGCGGGCGCCGCCGTGAGCGACAGGATGACGGCCGCGAAGAGGGCAATCAGCGTGGCGAGCCGGTCATGCGGGGAGGTCGTTTGTAGCGACGGCGTGACACACAAACCGGGACGCCGAGCCGGCCAATCATACCGAGCCGGCCAATCATGCCGAGCCGGCCAATCATGAAGGGCCTTCGGTGCGCGCGGTGTCGTGCTCATGGGTAGTTGCCCTCGCCATCGGTTCCGTGTTTGCGTTCATTAGCGCGAACGGATCGATCCTACGCCGACTTTCTCGCGCCGTCGCTGACGACCGTTGACGCGCTGGCACCGGTCGGCGCAGGATAGCTCGCCGTGGGCGTTTACGCGTGCAACATGGACTGCGTGACGGCGAAGTCAGCTCACACGGCGGTGCCCAATGCCGTCAGCGTGTGCCTGACGCCGGCGGCGCCCTCGCCACTGCCGATCCCTTATCCGGTGGTCGCCAATTCGAGCGAGGGCGTGAAGGACCCGCCCTCGCGCACCAAGATCAACGGCGCGAAAATTCTGACGGTCGGCTCCTGCTTCTCCAAGTGCCACGGCAACGAGCCCGGCACGCTCAAAGAGACGCTGAGCTTGAACACCATGGGGCCGTGCTTCATCGTCACCGGCGCGCCGACGGTCATCATCGAGCTTGGCATGGCCGGCATCACCGGCAGTATGGGTTTCTCCAACAAGGGACCCGGCTGACCGCTCAGAATGGCCAGGAGCCCGGGCGCTCCCCGCACAGCGAAGCGGGCCCTCGCCAACGCTCGAGCGCGCGTTCCTGAGCGACTACGAGGTCGCCCACATCGAAGCCGACGTCGTGCTCCGTCAGCACGAGCAGCTCGGTGCCGACCAAGCGCCGCTCGCCTTGATTGAGCTCGGGCCCCGCCAGCTCGGCCCACGCGACGAGCGGGGTGAAGGGCTGTCCGTTGCGGCACCGTCGGCCGGGCTCGAAGTCGCGCCGGTGATCGAGCCACCACGCTTGCCATGCCGCGTAGTCGGGGGCGGGTAGCTCGAGCGTGTCGGCCGAGCCCGCCGCTGGCGTGTCACGGGGATCGCTCACGGCCTGCGCCAACGTCGGCGCGCCGTCGAACCCTCCGGTGCGCGGCTCGGGGAGATCCGGCGCCAAGAGCTCCTCGGGCGCGACCTCGACCTCGGCAATGATTCCCGCGCCGGTGATGCGTTCGAGCGCGCGCGCGGCGGCGAGAGCGAGCGCCGGATCCGAATGGCGCAGGAAATCGATCAGCCCGTCGACCGAGTCCACGCGTCCCGTCACGGCCACCGCCGCGAGCGCGTGCGGGCTCGGCTGGCGCAGCGCGCGGTCGTGCAGATGTGCGGCATCGGCGGCGCTGCCCACCGCGGCAAGGAGCAGGGTGGCGGTCTCGCCCTCGGGCCCGTCGAGCTCGCCTCGCAAGAGTTCGGCGGCACGCGGTCGAGACCGCAACGCGGTGCACACCCATGCGGCGCGGCGCAGCGCTCCGTGCCCGCTCCCGAGCGCCCGCGCGAGGTGCTCGTCGAGCGCTGGGTGTTTGGCGAGCGCCATGGGCACGAGCACGTGCGCGGCGATCTCGGGCCGGTCGGCGGCGCTTCGGTCCATCTCCGCCGCCGAGAGCGCCCCACGCCGTCCGAGCACGCGCGCCGCGAGCTCGCGAAACGTCGCGTCGCCCTCGCGCAACCAGCGCGAGAGAAGCCTTGGCAAGTCGGGGTGCGGCGCGAGCATCAGCGCATCGCCGAAGCGCAGCTCGACGCGGCGGTGAAGGACAAGATCGACAAGGTCATGGGACCGATCGACGCCTTGCAGGAAAAGCTCGGCAAGGTGCAAAAGGGCATGGAGGCGGCCAAGAAGGGCGACCTCGCCGGCGTGGCGAACGCTGGGCTCGAAGCGGCCGGGCTGCCGACGGCGACCGAACTCGCCAATTCGGTGAAGGAGAAGGCGCTCGGCGCGGCCAAGGACAAGGTCCATGCGGTCCCCGGATCCCGCTTCGCCGAGGAGGCCGCCAAGGATGCGGGTTGGATTGACGAGGAAGCGCCCGAAGACGGTTCTGGCAAAGACGGTTCTGGCAAAGACGGTTCTGGCAAAGACGGTTCTGGCAAAGACGGTTCTGGCAAAGACGGTTCTGGCAAAGACGGGGCGAATGCCGAAGGTGGCGCAGGCGCCGCGCTCGGCGAGGTGCGAAGCAAGGGACTCAGCGCCGCGGCCGGCCTCGACGAGATGGTCCACAAGGGCATCGACGACGCCGTCAGCGCAGCCACGGGCGGCGTCAAGGATGCGCTCGGCCTCGGCAGCAGCGGCAAGAATTTCCCCGGCCCGCCCGGCGGCGTGAGCGGCAACGCGGCCGCCGACAGCGCCTGCGGCCCGGGCTACAGCGTGCATCAGGTCACCGGCAGCTACGGCGAGTCCATCGGCGGGCTGCGCGTCACGCTCGCCGCGGCCGAAATCAACACCAACGTTGCGGCCACGCGCACCCAGAACATCGGCGCGGCGCGCATCGAGATCGTGAACGGCGTTCGCGCCGAGGCGTGCACGGACAAGACCGAATCCGCCGTGGGATTGGCAATCATCTGCGGCGGCGTGGAGGCCGAGAAGGTCGGCGGCAGCAAGACCACCAACGTGGGCGGCGCCATCCTGGCGAAGGTCGGCTCGGACGCAAAGATCGCCGCGGGCGGCGCGGCGGTGTTCACGGGCGCGCTGCAAAAGGTCAATGCCTCGGGCACCATCACCTTCAACTGCGGCGCGAGCTCGGTCATCGTCGGTGGCGGCGGCATCACCATCAAATCGCCCGTCGTGAACCTGCTCGCCGGCAAGGTCAAGCTCCCGGAGCCGGTGGCAGAGGGACCCGGCGGCGGCGCGGGCGGCGGCGGC
>SYFR01000046.1 GCA_005800325.1 Myxococcales bacterium
CTCGGGCGCCACGGCAGTAGCGGGTGGGGGCGCCGAAGCGGGTGGGCTTGGCGCGGGCGCGACGGCCTCGGGCGCTGCGGCCGGCGCGGCCGGTGCCTTGGCAGGCGCCTCCGCCCATGCGGCGGCAGAATGGAAAACGCCGAGAAGTACGATGGGCGCGGTCTTCAGCATGGGATCTCCGGCGAAACTGGTAGGACGAACAAGCGCGTCTCCGAGGGCACCAACGGATGAGCCTCGACCCGACGCGCGGCGGACGCGAGCAGGGAGATGGCAGCGGTGTACAGTTTTGTGCCAAGCCGGCGTCATGGCGATTGCGTGCCGAGGCAGTGGCAGCGCGCGGTGCTCGCTGCGCTCGCAGCCTCGAGCGCTCCTGCGCGCGGCGGGGTGGCCGGGTGCGCTCGCGCGCGGTGCGCGGGCACCAACCAGGACATCGTCATCATCCTTCGCATCTACCCCGTCATGCTCGAAGTCATCACGGCGCTGCGAGCGGCCTTGGCCCAGGTCGAGCGTCGCGACTCGGACCTCGCTGCACAGCTTCGGGTTGGCGGCGCTGTTTGGCGGCGGAACAACGTGAACGGCCATCATTCGCGATGGGCGGCGAACGCACGCGCGAGGCGAGTGGTCGCGCCTGCGGCGCTCGCGATCGCCGCCGCGTCCGACAGCAAGAGGGTTTCGGGCTCGAGCGTCACGACGACGCCCCGCTCGCTCGCGCCGACGGGCGCGGCGCTACCCCCGCAACAGCGTCTCCACGTCCTCGTGCTCGGGCGCGTGGCCGGTGATGAAGTCGGCGACGTTCGACTCGCCCGCGGCGCGAAACTCCTCGGGCGTGCCGACCTTCACGATGCGGCCGCGGTACACCATCGCCATGCGATCGGCGACGGCGAAGGCGCTCCCCATGTCGTGCGTGACGACGATGCTCGTGACGTTGAGCGCGCGCTTGAGGCCGACGATCATGTGGTTGACGCGCGTCGTGTTGATCGGATCGAGGCCCGTAGTCGGCTCGTCGTACAGCACGAGCTCGGGCCGCAGCGCGATGGCGCGCGCGAGGCCGACGCGCTTCTTCATGCCGCCCGAGAGATCCGCCGGCATCATCGCCTCGACGCCCGGCAAGTCGACGAGCGCCAACGCCCAGCGGACGCGCTCCTCGATGTCGCGCCGGCTCATGTCTGCGCGGTGGTGCTCGTAGAGGGCGTAGGCGACGTTCTCGCCCACGGAGAGCGAATCGAACAGCGCCCCGGCCTGGAACAGCATCGCGATTTGGCGCCGCAGCCCGCGCAGCTCCGCGTCGTTCATGCCGCCGACCTCCTTGCCATGAAAGCGGATCGAACCGCCGTCGACGTCGAGCAGGCGAATCAGCATCTTGAGCATCACGCTCTTGCCGACGCCGGAGCCGCCCATCACGACGAGCGTCTCGCCCGGGTACACGTCGAGCGAGAGATCGCTGTAGACGACCTTCGGGCCAAAGGCCTTCTTCACGCCCTCGAAGCTGACGATCGGCGCTCCCACGGGCTCGGATCCTACTCGATGTAAAAGCTACGCGAGCTTCTCGTAGCCGAGCACGAGGAGCTCCGGCGCGTCGCCGCCGCGGTAGTGATCGCGCTTCAGCCGCGCCGAGAGGTTGAGGCGCCCGCGCAAGAGCTCCTCGGCCTTGTCGCCGTTCTCGGGGAAGAACCCGCCCACCCGCTTGCCGCGCACGGACAGCTCGAGCTTGAGGTGCCCCTTCACCGCGCGCGCGCCGAGCACGTCGACCGCGGGGAGGAAGAGTCGCGGCGCCGGGTTGCCATGACCCGTCGGCTCGAGCCGCTCGAGATCGGCGAGCACGTGCATGAGATCGTCGCGCTCGTCGAGGCGCACATCGGGCTGATGAGCCGCGCGGGCATCGATCTGGTCTTCGGTCCCGAGCGCACACGCCGCGCGCCACGCCTCGCGGAGCTCGTCGAGCCGGTCGGCGCGCACCTCGAGCCCCGCGGCCGCCTGGTGTCCGCCAAACCCGATGAGGGTGTCCTGGCAGCGCACGAGGGCGTCGTGGATCCGAAATCCGGCGGGCGCACGTGCCGAGCCGCGACCGCTCTCGCCCGCGAGCGCGACGATGATGACGGGGCGCGCGAGCTCGGAGGCGAGCCGGCCGGCGACGATGCCGACGATGCCGACGTGCCAGCCCTGGCGACCGAGCACGATGCCTTCGTGTTCGCGAGAGCCGCGAGCGTCGACCTCGGCGAGCGCCTCTGCCACGAGGACTCGCTGGATTTCTCGGCGTTTTTTGGTAATGAGCTCGATCTCGTGCGCGAGCTCGTGGGCCCGCACCGGATCCTTCTCGAGCAGCACCTCGAGCGACACCATGGGATCGCCGAGCCTCCCCGGCGCGTTGATGCGCGGGGCGATCTGGAACGCGACGTCCTCGCTCGAGAGCGCGCGCTTGCGACCGCCCGTGCCCGCGAGCGCCAAGGCAGAGAGCCCCACGCGCTCGCCCGCGGCGAGGACCTCGAGGCCCTTTCTCACGAGCGCGCGGTTGTCGCCGTCGAGCGGCGCGACGTCCGCGACCGTGCCGACCGCCACGAGATCGAGCAGCGTGCGGACATCGAAGGGCCGGTCGAGCGCGCGGCGCAGCGAGGCCCCGAGGATCATCGCGAGGCCGCACGACGCGAAGCCCTTGTACGGAAATCCGCAGTCCGGCCGGTGCGGATTGAGAAACGCGAGCGCGGGCAGCGGCTCCGCCGGCACGAGGTGGTGGTCGATGACGACGGCGTCGATGCCGTGCTCGGCGAGCGCGCGGAGGCGCGGGGCGTCGCTCGAGCCGCAGTCGCAGGTGACGAGCAGTCGCGCACCGGAGCCGACGACGCTCTCGAGCGCCGGCTGCGAGAAGCCGTAGCCGCCCCGGAAGCGGCTGGCGAGGAGCGGCACGACCTCGGCGCCGAACGCGCGCAGCAGCTCGGTGACGATGGCGCACGAGGTGATGCCGTCGCAGTCGTAGTCGCCGAACACCGCGACCCGCTCGCCGCGGCGCACGGCGTGGGCGAGGCGGTCGGCGGCGAGCTCGAGATCTTTGAGCGCGTCCGGCGGCGTCAGGTGCGCGAGCTTGGGCTCGAGCCAGCGCGCGAGGCCCGCTTCGTCGCCCGCGCGGTCGCGGTCGAGCCACGCGGCGACCGTGAAGCTCAGGCCGACCTTCTGCGCGAGGGCGAGCGCGCTCGCGCTAGCCGGTCCCGGATCCGCGAGCCTCGAGGCCATGGCGTGTCGTGCGTCCCGTCGCGCTCCGTCGCGTCACGGCGAAGGACCCGCCGCACCGCGCAGCGAGGCGCTCAGGCGCCGGCCACGGCTCCCGTCGGCGCGTCGGCGGACTTGGGCTTGCGCATGCGCCGCTTGCGACGCCCGAGCGCGCGCCCGAAGACGCGGCGGTCGATCCACTCGGTCACGGGCGAGGCGATGTAGATGGTCGAGTAGACGCCGGCCGCGAAGCCGACGAGCAGCGTGAAGGCGAAGTCGCGGATGACGCCCGTGCCCCAGAAGAGGAACGGCACGAGCGCGAGCGACGTGGTCGTCGAGGTCTTGATGGTGCGCCCGAGGGTCTCGGTGATGCTGCGGTTGATGATCTTCGGGAAGCTCAGCTTGCGGTGCTTGCCGAGGTTCTCGCGGATGCGGTCGTAGATGACGA
>SYFR01000451.1 GCA_005800325.1 Myxococcales bacterium
AGCTGCCGCGGGTCGCGCAGGCGCGGCGGGCGCTGGCACCGCTGACGGAGGCGCCGCGGCGGCGTTCAATGGCGGCGCCGCGAGGCTCACGCTCGGCGCGAGCAGGATCAAACAAGCGAGCGCGGTCTTCGTGAGGACACGACTCTGGGGCAAGCTCATGATGCGACAAGCCTACTGTCTCGATTCGCCTGAATCGAGCGCCACAGCGCCGCGGCACGAATCTTCACGCGCGCCGTCCTTCCGCGCGAAACCGCGGTAGTACGCCAACGTCCGCGTGTATGCTCCGCGCCCCGCGCGCCCTTCGTAACGTCACGCGCGCCAAGCTACCCCATGGATCCCGCAGCGCCCCAAGCCACCCCGTCCCTCGACGCCACCGCCGCGCCTTCCGCTGCCCCGGAGTCCGCGCCTTCCCCGTCGCTCGACGCCACCTCCGCACCGTCCGCCGCCCCCGAGTCCACGCCTCCCGCGGCCCTCGAGCCTGCGCCGCCCGCGCTCATGCCGCGCGTCGTCACGGTGAAGCCGGGCCACGTGCAGCCGCTCTGGGCGGGGCACCCGTGGGTGTTTCAGCAGGCGGTCGATCGCCACGACGATGGCATCGAGGCGGGCGACGACGTGCTCGTCGCGGATCCGAACGGCAAGATCCTCGGCCGCGGACTGTGCGCTCCGAAATCCGCGATCGCCGTGCGCCTCTTCACCTCGCGCGGGACCGAGGCCGTCGACGCTGCGCTCTTCCGTCGCCGCATCGAGGCGGCCATCCAGCTTCGCCGCGCCATCGGGCTACCCGACGAGAGCGACGCGACGAAGACCACGGGCTATCGGCTCGTGCACGGCGAGGGCGACGGCCTGCCCGGGCTCATCGTCGACAAATTCGACGACGTGCTCGTCGTGCAGCTCGGCACGCTCGGGCTCAAGCGTCGCGAGGCCGACATCGTGGGCGCGCTCGTCGAGCTCTGCCAGCCGCGCGTCATCCTCGACCGCACGCCGAAGTCCCTCGCCAAGAGCGAAGGCTTCGACGTCGACGGCAACGAGCCGCGCGTGCTCCACGGCGAGCTGCCCGACACGCTCAGCTTTCACGAGCTCGGCCTGCGCTACGAATTGCCGCTCGCGCTCGCGCAGAAGACCGGATTTTACTTCGATCAGCGGCCGCTGCGGCGCTTCGTCGCCTCGGTCAGCGGCGGCAAGTGCGTGCTCGACGCCTTCACTTATAGCGGCGCCATCGGCCTCAACGCCGCAGAGGGCGGTGCCTCGCGGGTATGGGGCGTCGACAAGAGCGAGCCCGCCGTCTTGACGGCCACCCACACGGCCGCGCTCAACGGCCACGCCGAAGTCGCAGCGTTCGAGGTCATGGACGCGAACGTCGCCTTCAAGAAGGCCGCGGCCGACGGCGGCTTCGACCTCGTCGTGTGCGATCCGCCGAAGCTCGCGACCGGCCGCAAGGTCAGCGACGAGGCGCGCCACGCGTATCGCAAGCTCGCGGCGGGCGCGTGCCAGGCCGCGCGCACCGGCGGGCTCGTCGCGATCTGCAGCTGCTCCGGCTCGGTGTCGAGCGAGCTCTTGCAGCGCTGCCTCGCGCTCGGCGCTCGCGACGTGGGCCGCCGCGCCATCGTCGTCGAGCGGCTCTATCAAGGCGGGGATCACCCCGTGCCCGCGGCGTTTCCGGATGGGCTCTACCTCAAGGTGCTCGTCGCGCGCGTCGAAGCCCTCACGCCGTGATCGCGCTCGCCATGCTCGAAGCCGACACGGCGCGTCGGCTCGCCGGCCTCGTGTTCGATCTCGACGGCACGGTGCTCACGCACGGTGCCCTCACCGTCCCTGCGCTCGCGGCGCTCTACTCAGTGCGCGCCGCCGGCCTTCGCCTCATCGCCTGCACCGGGCGCCCGGCGTCGTGGGGCGCGGTCCTCGCGCGGCAGTGGCCCATCGACATCGCCGTCACCGAGAACGGCGCGCTCTCCTTCGTGCGCAAGGAGGGCGGCCTCACCGTGCTCGATCGCAAGAGCCGCGACGCCCGCGCGCGCGACCGCGGCGAGCTCGAGCGGATCGCGGCGGCCTTAGCGAGCGAGTTTCCCGATGTGCCGCCCACCGACGACGCGCCCGAGCGCCGCACCGACTTTGCCTTCGACGTCGGCGAGCACGCGAGGGTCTCCGCCGAGCGCCGCAGCGCCCTCCACACCAGGGCACGAGCGCTCGGCGCACGCACCTTCGAGTCCGCCATTCACTTGCACGTGACGCTCGACGCCGCCGATAAAGCCTCGGGTACGCTCTTCGCCCTCGCGCAGCGCTTCGGCGAGGACGCCACCTCGGCGCTCGGCCGCTACGCCTTCGTCGGCGACAGCCTGAACGACGCCGCGTGCTTCTCCGCGTTTCGCACGACGATCGGCGTCGCCAACGTGCGAAGCTTCGTCTCCGCCTTGAGCTGCCCGCCCCGCTACGTCACCGACGGGAGCGAGGGGCAGGGCTTCGCCGAGCTCGCCGCGCACCTCACTCGCATGCGCACGGACGCCGCATGAGCCGCGGGCAAGCGAGCGCGCGCGACACCGATCTCGGCCTGCGGTTCGTGCGCTGGCTCGCCGCGAGCGGCCCTTCGCAGGTCGGCCTTGGCGCGCAGTTTCGCCGCAATTTGCCGCTCTATTCGGCCGGCGCGGTGATGGTCGTCGTCCAGCAGTTCCTGCTCGCGCGCCGCGACTTCTTGGTGAAGGGCGCGGTCGACGGCATCGTCGCCGGCGCGGCGAGCCAGGCGGCAAGGTGCGCGGCGCTCATCCTCGCCGTCTCGGTCTTCGCGATGGTGACGCGCCTCGCCTCGCGCGTGACCATGTTCGGCGGCGGGCGCAACGTCGAGTACGAGCTGCGCGCCTCGCTGCTCGCGCACCTGCATCGGCTCGGCCCCTCGTTCTTTCGGCGCTTTCCTACCGGCGACATCATGAGCCGCGCGACGAACGATCTGCAGCAGGTGCGGCTGCTCCTCGGCTTCGGCGTGCTCAACGTCGTCTCGTCGCTGCTCGCCTTCGTGAGCGCGCTTTACGTAATGCTCTCGCTCTCGGGCAAGCTCACGCTCGCCGCGCTGTCGATCATCCCGATGCTCGTGCTCGTCACGCGCAAGTTCTCCGGGCCCATCTTTCAGCGCACGCGGGAGAACCAGGCGGCGCTCGGCAAGATGAGCGATCGCGTCCTCGCGAGCCTCGCGGGCGTGCGCGTCGTCCGCTCCTTCGCGATGGAGGGGGCGGAGCTTCGCGCCTTCGAGGCGCAGAACTCCGAGTACCTGAAGAAGAGCCTCTCCTTGGCTCGGCTGCGCGGCGCGATGGGCCCCATCATGGGCTCGATCAGCGCCGCCGGCGTGCTCGTCGTCTTCTGGTACGGCGGCACGTTGCTCGCGAACGGCGAGCTCTCGACCGGCGATTTCGTGGCGTTCTGGCTCGCGCTCATGCGCATCGCCTGGCCCATGATGGCGCTCGGCTTCGTCATGGCGATCGTGCAGCGCGGGCGGGCGAGCTACGCGCGGCTCGCGGCGATCTTCGACGCAGAGCCCGAGGTGGTCGACGGCCCGGAGCCAGCTCCAGAATACGTTCGCGGCGCGGTGCGCGTCGAGGGGCTCTCGTATTCCTTCGCGCGCGGAGCCGAGCCCAGGGCGGCGGTGGACGCGGCGAAGGCGAAGGACGCGGGCGATGGCGCCATCGCCGAGAGCGCACAGGCGTGGGTCCTCGACGGCGTGAGCTTCGAGGTGCCCGCGGGCGGCTCGCTCGCTATCGTCGGACGCACCGGCTCGGGCAAGAGCACGCTCGCGGCGCTCCTGCCGCGTCTGCTCCCGGTGGAGAAAAGCACCGTGTTTCTCGACGGCCACGACGTGTGCGATCTGCCGATCGAGATCGTCCGCGCGTCGTTCGGCTACGCGCAGCAAGACGCCTTCTTGTTCTCGACCACGGTGGCAGAGAACATCGGCTACGCGCTCGACACGACCGACGGCGCCGACGAGCGCATTCGCACGGCCGCGGCCGAGGCGCAGGTGCACGACGACGTCGGCCGCTTCGCCGAGGGCTTCGACACCGTCGTCGGCGAGCGCGGCGTGCAGCTCTCGGGTGGGCAAAAGCAGCGCATCGCCCTCGCGCGCGCCCTCATCCGCGAGCCGGCGGTGCTCGTGCTCGACGATCCGCTGTCGGCCGTCGACGCCAAGACCGAGGCCATGATCCTCGAGGCGATCGAGCGCCAGACGAAGCAGCGCACCGTCATCCTCGTCACGCACCGCATCGCCGCTGCCAAGCGCTGCGATCAGGTGCTCGTGCTCGAGCGCGGGCGCGTGGTCGAGCGCGGCACCCACGACGAGCTCATGGGGCGTGACGGCATCTACCGGCTCATCGCCGAGGCGCAGGCGATGGACGACGATCTCGCCGCGCTCGGAGGGGCCGCCGCGTGAACGCCGACCGGACGAGCGAGACGCCGCGTCCGAGCGTGAAGGGCGAGCGCCGCGCCGAGCGAGCCCTCGCGCGCTTTCACGACGAGGTCGGGATCGAGCGGGCCTACGACCTCAAGCTTACCTTGCGGATCTGGCCGCTGCTCACGCCGCACCGTCGCTACCTCTTCGCGTCGATGGCGATGCTGGTCGCGATGAGCGTGCTCGGTCTCGCGCGCCCGCTCGTCATGCGCGAGGCCCTCAGCGGCTTCTCCGAGCCGGGCGGCGCCGGCCGCGTCGTTCGCTACGGCTTCTTGCTCGCCGGGCTCATCGTCACCGAGCAGGCGCTCGCTTTCCCGCAGATGTACTTCGTGCAGCTCGCCGGCGCGCGCGCGATGGCCGAGCTGCGGCGGCGCGTGTTCGGCTTCCTCCACGGGCAGAGCTTGTCGTTCTTCGACAAGACGCCCATCGGCAGGCTCGTCACGCGCGTGACGAACGACGTCGACTCGATCACCGAGATGTTCGCGTCGGGCGCGCTCAACGCCATCGGCGATCTCATCCGCCTCGTCGCGATCGTCATCATCATGGTGACGCTCGACGCCAAGATGAGCCTCTTCGCGTTCGTGCTCGTGCCGCCCATCGCGCTGTTCGTCAACTGGACGCGCAAGCGCATGCGCACCGCGTTTCGCCAGGTGCGCGTGAAGACCGCGCGCATGAACGCGTACCTCAACGAGCAGGTCTCGGGGATCGGCGTCGTGCAGGCCTACGCGCGCGAGCAGAAGAGCGAGGCCGAGTTCGACGCGATCAACTCCGACTACCACACCGCGAACGTCCGCGCGATCTGGCTCGACGCCTCGGTCGACGCGACCATCGAGATGGTCGGCAGCATCTGCATCGCCTCGATCCTCTGGTACGCGGGCACGCGCGTCGGCGGCCTGTCGCTCGATTTCGGGACCCTGTTCGCGTTCGTCGCCTACATCGAGATGTTCTTCACGCCGATCCGCGATCTGTCGACGCGCTACACGCTGGTGCAGAGCGCGCTCGCCGGCGCCGAGCGGATCTTCGAGCTGCTCGACTCGAGTGAGCGGGACGTCGGCCTCGCCGAGAGCGGCGCGCCTCCGCCCTCCGGCTGGCCCACGGGAGAAGAGGTCGCCTTCGAGCTCGATCGCGTGACCTTCGGCTACAAGCCGGGGCAAGCCGTGCTCACCGACGTGAGCCTCTCGGCCAAGGTCGGCGAGACGCTCGCGCTCGTCGGCCCGACCGGCTCCGGCAAGACCACGATCGCCTCGCTGCTCTTGCGGCTCTACGGCACATCGGACGGCGCCGTGCGCGTCTTCGGGCGCGACGTGAGCACGCTCGATCGGGCGACCCTGCGCCAGCATTTCGCGGTGGTGCCGCAGGACGTGTTCCTCTTTCCGGGCACCGTGCTCACGAACGTGGCGGCGGGCGAAGATGTCCCCGACGCCGCGCGCGTCACCACGGTCCTCGAGGAGCTCGGCGTGCTCGATCTCTTCACGCGCCGCGAGGGCGGGATCCACGCCACGGTGAGCGAGCGCGGTCAGAACTTCTCCGCCGGCGAGCGGCAGCTCATCGCCCTCGCGCGCGCGCTCTACAAGGACCCGCGCATCCTGGTCCTCGACGAGCCGACCGCGAGCGTCGACAGCGACACCGAGCGCCGCCTCCAGGCCGCGATGGATGCCGCGCGCAAGAGCCGCACGTCCCTCGTCATCGCGCACCGACTCTCCACCAGTCGCGGCGCCGACCGCATCGCCGTGATGCAGCTCGGCCGCGTGGTCGAGCAGGGCACGCACGAGGAGCTGCTGGAGGTGGGCGGCGTCTACGCGCGCCTCTACGAGCTTCAAGGGGCGCGCCGCGAGCTCGAAGCGCGGCTCGAACAGCGCCTCGCCGCGATCGGGTGAGCGAGGCTACGATCGGCGTGCCCGACGAGACGTGGGGCGAGACGGTCAAGGCGCTCGTGGTGCTCGCGCAGGGCGCCTCCGCGACCGAGCGTGAGCTCGTCGACCACTGCCGCGCTCGAATTGCCCACTACGAGTGCCCAACAAGCGTCGAGCTCCGCGCCGAGCTGGCGCGCACGGCGATTGGCAAGCTGCAAAAGTTCAAGCTCCGCGAGCCGTACTGGGAAGGCCTCGCGCGCAAGGATTGGCAAAAAGCCGAGCCGGGCCCCGTCGCGATCTTCCGGCAGCAGCTCGATGACGCGCTTCTGTGCCCGTGCGCGCCGCATCCGCTGGTAAGATCACGGGCGATGGTCACGACGACGGGCCACGGAGCCACTGGGTTTCACGACGAATTCGACAAGCTCGCGCCGCTCATTCGTGAGGAATGGCCGGACGTCGATGCGGACGCGCTCACGGCCACCCGTGGCGACTACGAGCGCGTCGTGACGCTGATTGCAGCGAAGACCGAGCACACCAAGGCGCTGGTGAAGCGACAGCTCGATGAGCTCCGCGCCATCGCGACCGACGGCAACGGCAAAGGCGGCTCGCTCGGCATCGATCAGGGCGTGCAGCAGATGCTCAATAAGCTCCACGACAAGAGCAACGAGATCGCCGGCTACGTGAAGAAGCAGATGGTCACGGATGCCAAGGTCAAGGTGAGCGAGAATCCGCTCGTCAGCTTGCTGATGGCGATCGGGCTCGGCTTCGTCCTCGGCTTCATCTTGCGGGGGATGGGTCGCCGTGACCGACAGCGGTAATGCATCGCAAGAACGCGGAGGCGGCACCATGGCCGCCCTGCTCAAGGCGGTCGGCACCATGCTCGGCGTCCACATCCAGTATGCCCAGCGTGAGGCGGTCGACGACATGGGTCGCGTCGCGTTGGGGGTGGCGCTCTTGCTGGCGGCAATGCTGCTGGTGTTCGTGGCCGTGCTCGTCGGACAGGCGGGGCTGGTGCTTTACCTGAGTCGTGCGGCGCCCGGCCTAGGCTACATGGGTGCAGCGTTCGCGGTGGCTGCCGGAGACTTGGGGCTCGCCACGCTGCTGGCGCTCGCCGCGCGCTCGCGGTTGCGTCGTCCGATCTTGCAGCAGACGCGCACGTTGGTGCGCCAAACGGTGAGCAGCATCACCGAGCTGTAAACCACGCTCAGCTGGCCTGCGTCCCTGGGCCGCTTGATTTGGACCTCGGTTCCAGTGAGCCAAGGCACTAGTGTGGCAAGCATGGAGCATCGCGCCTTCGGCAAGACTGGCATCAAGATTTCACAGCTCGCCTTCGGCACGATGAGCTTCGGCGGGGACGCCGACGAGCGGACGAGCCACGAGCTCTTCTCGCGCGCCCGCGCGGCCGGCATCAACTTCTTCGACTGCGCCGACGTCTACGCCAAGGGCAAGAGTGAGGAGCTGCTCGGCTCCTTCATGAAGGGCTGCCGCGACGAGCTCGTCATCTCGACGAAGGCGTATTTCCCGACCGGGGCCTCGGTCAACGCGCGCGGCTCCTCGCGCTACCACCTCGTGCGCGCGGTCGAGGCCAGCCTGCGCCGCCTCGCGACGGACCGCATTGACGTGTTCTTCCTGCACCGCTTCGACGAGCTGACCGCGCTCGAGGAGACGGTGCGCGCCGTCGAGCACCTGGTGCAGACTGGCAAGATCCTCCACCCCGCCGTCAGCAACTTCGCCGCCTGGCAGACCGCGCGGATGCTCGGCGTCGGAGAGCGCCTCGGCGCCTCGCCGCTCGTCTGCGTGCAGCCGATGTACAACCTGCTCAAGCGCCAGGCCGAGGTGGAGATCTTGCCCCTCGCCCGGGCCGAGGGCCTCGCCGCGCTCACCTACAGCCCACTCGCGGGCGGTCTCTTGAGTGGCAAATACGGCGCCGAGCTCCGCCCGGCCCGAGGCCGCATCGTCGACAATGCCATGTACGCGACCCGCTACGGCGCGCCCTCGAACTTCGAATTGGCAGAGAGCTTCACGCGCCTGGCGAGCGAGCTCGGCTACCACCCCGCGAGCCTCGCCATCGCGTGGGTCGCAGGCCATCCGGGCGTAACGGCGCCCCTCATCGGCGCCCGCAACGTGGCCCAGCTCGAGGCCAGCCTCGCCGCGCTCGACGTCGCGATGACGCCCGAGCTCCATGCCCGCATCTCCGCGATGACGCCGACGCCCCCGCCCGCCACCGATCGCAACGAAGAAGCGAGCGCGCACAACTACGGTTCGCGATAGCGCAGCGCTTGCTCTGCGCTGTGTGCCGTCGTATCAGGCTGGCGTGAGCGGTCCGGTGCGCGCCGCGCCCCAGATCGAGGACTGGCGGTCCGACGTCGGACGCCCTCACACCTGTGCGCGCCCCACCGAGGGCGCCTTTCTCCACGAGGTCGTTCCATGACTAAGCCCCCCGTTCGAGTGACCGTGACCGGCGCTGCAGGCCAGATCGGCTATGCGTTGGTGTTCCGCATCGCCAGCGGCGCGATGCTCGGCCCTGACCAGCCCGTCATCCTCCAGCTGCTCGAGCTCCCTGGCGACAAGCCACAGGCCGCGCTCAAGGGCGTGATGATGGAGCTCGACGACTGCGCGTTCCCGCTGCTGGCTGGGCTGTCCGGAACGTCGGATCCCCGCGTCGCCTTCCGCGACGCACAGCAGGCGCTCTTGGTCGGCGCCAAGCCGCGTGGACCGGGAATGGAGCGCAAAGATCTGCTGCTCGACAATGCGCGCATCTTCACCGAGCAGGGGCGCGCGATCGACGAGGTCGCCGCGCGCG
>SYFR01000452.1 GCA_005800325.1 Myxococcales bacterium
CAAAAAGCAGACGACCGAGCGCCACGGCAAAGAGCAGGTGTTCGTGTGGCGCCGCAGCTACGACGTGCCCCCGCCCGCGCTCGAGGCGACGGACGAGCGCCATCCGAAACACGACCCGCGCTACGCGACGCTCGCACCCGATGTCGTGCCCGCCACCGAGTGCCTCGCCGATGTGGTGCGGCGCATGCTGCCCTATTGGTACGACGCCATCGTCCCCGATCTTCGCGCCGGGCACACCGTGCTCGTCACCGCGCACGGCAACAGCCTGCGCGCGCTGGTGAAGCACCTCGACGACGTCTCGGACGAGGCGATCCCGGAGCTGAACATCCCGACCGGGATCCCGCGGGTGTACGAGCTCGACCTTGCGCTGCGCCCGATCGAGAGCCGCTACCTCGGCGACGAGGAGGCGGCGCGGGCGGCGGCCGAGGCGGTCGCGCGACAGGCCGGCTGAGCGCACTGTAGTCGATCGACTACATGTGAGCCTCGTCCACCTGACCGAGGGCAGCGAGCGCCCGTTTTCGCGTGAGCCGCCGCAGCGCGCTCGGACGACGCACGAGCTCCTCCTCGACCTCGGCGAGCGCCGCCTCACGCTCGATTCGGGCCTCACTCGCGCGGCCCATGCGCTCGAGGATGTCCGCGCGGCGAAGGCGCAGGTCCGCCAGGAACCCGCCGCCCTTGGCCACTCGGTCGAGGTGAGCGAGCGCGAGCTCGAGTCGACCGAGCCGCACGTCGACGCGCGCCGCCTCGAGCAGGAGCACGCTCGCGTCACCGAGCATGGCGACGCCGCGCTCGTACCACGCGGCCGCGAGCGCTGGCTCACCGGCGCGCTCCTCGAACGCACCGAGCGCGAGGAAGCGGTCGAGGGTCGGCTGCGCGAGGAGCGCCTCCTCGAAGTCGCGCCGCGCGAGCGCTGAGTGCCCGAGCTGCTCGTGGGCGCGGGCGCGGGCGTCCCTCGCACGAACGCGCGTCGGATGCCGATCGAGCACGCGGTCGAGATCGCGCACCCCGTCCGCGAGGTGTCCCGCCTCGAAGAGGAGAAGTCCTCGCTGGTAGGCGAGCTCGAGATCGTCCGGGGCGAGCTCGGCGGCGACGGACAAATCGTCGAACGCGAGGGCTCGGTTGCGGCGCAGTCGCTCGAGCGCGGCGCGGCGCACGTAGAGCGGGGCCGCGGTGGGCCGAGCGCGGATCGCGTCGTCGAGGTCGGCGAGCTCCTTGCCGATCCCTTCGTGCCCCGTGGCGGCACCGCTCCCGAGCACACAGGCCACCGCGAGCACGCGGGCAAGCAGCGCCATCGCCCTCGGCACCACAGAGGGTTGCGCGCGACGTCGACGGCGCGAATCTTCGCAGCGAGTCATCTCCGATTCGCCACCCTAGCAGCGCGAGCGGGACGAGCACGCGCGACCCGGTGCCATTCCCAGCGTGGGCGCGCCGCCGCATCGACGCGGGGCGTGCGTGACCGGGCTCAGCGCGACTCGTAGACGCGCATGCCCGGCAGCTCGAGCGTGGTCAAGAACCCGCCCTTGCCCGCGCCGGTGTCGAGGCCGATCGTGCAGGGCCCGGCCCACATGTCCTTGGGATCTTCGGGCGTGTACGACGAGAGCTCCACCGGCAATGCGTCGGTCACCGTGTGCCCGAAGACGACGCGCTTGCCGCGGTAGTCGCGGAAAAACCGGTGATCGCGCAGCCACAAGAGGGCGCGCTTCTTCTCCGTCTCGGAGGGGTGAAGAAACCCGCCGTGCTTGTCGGACACGAGCCCGGCGTGGACGTAGATGGCGTGCTCGTCCTCGTAATGAAACGGCAGCGAGCGAAACCACGCGAGGACGTCGCGAGGAAAGAACGCGCCACGCATGAGCAGGCTCATGAACGGCGCGGTGTAGGGGGACGCGACCTTGCCGAGGTACGACTCCATCGCTTCGACGCAGCCGTGCGAGGCCGGGAGCACGAACTCCGGCCAGCCCTCTTCGACCGCCGTGAGCCACGCGTCCTCGTGATTGCCGCGCAGCGCGACCACGCGCGCCGGTGTGCGCCGCGGCAAGCTGCGGACGTGCGCGACGACCTGGGCCGAGCTCGGGCCGCGATCGACGTAGTCGCCGAGGAAGACCAGCGTGTCGCCCGAGTCGAGCGGCGGGAGCTGCGCCTCGATCCGATGCAGCGCCTCGAGGTCGCCGTGGATGTCCCCCGTCACGAACGTGCGTCCCGCCATGCCCGCGAGCATCGGAAAGTCCGAGCCGCGCGGCAAGGTCGCCGTGCCGTCCTCGCAGCGAAATCGCTCAGCTTCACGCCCGCGGCGGAGCGTCTGGCGGCGGCCGGCGGGCGTTGAGCCAGCGAATCATCGGCTCGAACACGAGCGTCGGGGCGTCGTTCGCGATGAAGAGGTTGGCGTGCGCGTACCAGTTCTCGTCGCTGCCGACGCGGAGCACCTCGACGTCCGGGCCACCCCAGGCGTGGCGCGCGCTCATGGCCACGGTCTCGGGGACGATGCCGTCCCGGTTCGAGAGCACGACGAAGAGCGGCAGCGCCACCTCGGCGAGCGCGCGGGTCACGTTCACGCCGCGCACCGTGAGATCGCGCGCCCGGATCCAGTGGGCGATCTCGCGGTTGACGCTGGCGTCCGGATCTTCGACCGTGCGCGTCATCTCGCCCATGTGTTCGACGTCGATCGTCTGCGTGTTCATGTAGAGCGAGAGCAGCGACGGCGCACGCAAGAGGAGCGGCAGCGAGCGCGACACGAGGCTCCGCGTGCCGCTGAAGGAGATGGCTCCGGCCAGCGCCGGGGACGCGAACGCCACACGCAAGAGCGGGTGCACGTCTTTCCACACGAGCGGCGCGCCCATGGTGATGACGTTGGCGACGCCCGCGCCGCCGCGCAGCGCGAGGTAGCTGTAGACCACGGTGCCGCCCAAGCTGCAGCCGATGAGCGTCACGCCGCCGCCGCCGTTCGTACGCGACGCGGCTTGCACGCACGCGAGCGCCGCGGGGAGATCCACGTCCGCGTAGCTCGCGAGGCTCACGGCGCCGGGACTTCGGCCGCGCGATCGCGAGTCTCCTTGCGAGCGCAGGTTCATCGCCCACACCTCGAAGCCCGCCTCCGCGAGCCACCGCTCCATGCTCGTCTTGCGCGGGTGGTAGCTGAAGATGACGCTGTTCATCCCGTAGCCGGGCACGATCAAGAGCGGCGGCGTGCTCGCGTCCAGGTGCGCGGGCGACACCGTGCGCCGCAGGTGCAGGGACCACCCGTCGTGCGTGTCGACGAACCTCTCGCTCACGTCGAGCTCGGCGCGGACCATCGACGCATCCTACAAGTTTCGCGGCGCGCGCCCACTCGCTCGCCCGTGAAGTGCCATCGCATGGCGCTCGGTCAGGCAGGCTCCGCCGTTTTTCGCCGACGCCGGCCTGAAATACGTGAGCGCCGGAAGCGCAGCCGCGACACCGGCGGGCGGGATTGCGCCGGCGATGCCGGCGACGGGAGTTTTCTCACCGACGCCGCCGCGTTCATGTGTCATGAGCGCGTCGCACGGCGCGAGAGCGACCATGGAAGAGCGCACCCCCACCGCCGAAGTCGACGAGCTCATCGCGGAAATCGCGGCCGGAAGCCACGACGCCTACATGCGCTTCCGCAAATACAGCTGGCTCGCGCTCGGGTACGTGACGCTGGTCATCTTGTGGGGTGCCTTCGTGCGAGCCACGGGCTCGGGCGCGGGCTGCGGCAACCACTGGCCGATGTGCAACGGGGAGGTGCTCCCGCGCGCGCCGTCCGTCGCCACGCTGATCGAGCTCACCCACCGCGTGACGAGCGGACTCGCGGCGATCGCCGTCCTCGTCCAGCTCGTGTGGTCCCGTCGCGCCCTCGAGCGTGGGCACCCGGCGCGTCGCGCGGCCGCTCTCGGCGCTGCGTTCATGGTGACCGAGGTGCTGGTCGGCGCGGGGATCGTCCTCTTCGAGTACGTCGCCGAGAACAAGTCGATCGGACGGGCGTGGTGGATGGCGCTTCACCTCGTGAACACGTTCCTGCTCATCGGCGCGATGGCGCTCACGGCTCACTACGCGCGCGCTCGGTCGAAGTCCGTGGGACGCGGCAGCGCGTACGTCCTCGCGCTTGGTGTCGCCGGCACGCTCGGCACGCTCTTCACCGGCGCGAGCGGAGCGGTCGCGGCCCTCGGCGACACGCTCTTTCCGGCCAAGGGGCTCGCCGCTGCGCTGGCGGAAGATCTCTCGCCGAGCGCGCACCTGCTCGTGCGACTCCGGCTCGTTCACCCGTTCGCGGCGATCGCCACGGCCGTCCTGCTGCTCACCATTCGCTGGCTCCTCGCGAGCCGCGTCCCTACCGCGCGCGTCGTCTGGCACGGCGTCGCGCTGCGCGTCACGGTCGTCGCGCAGGTCGTGCTCGGGTTCCTCAACATGATGATGCTCGCACCGACCGCGATGCAGCTCTTGCACCTGCTCCTCGCGGACGCGGTGTGGATCGCGTTCGTGTTGTTCATCGCGACGGCGCTCGACGAGAGCGCGGAGCCGGTCGCGCCGTAACCGCAATGAGCGCCGCGCTTCGTCGGTCAGCTGCCGCCCGCGCCGCTGCCG
>SYFR01000453.1 GCA_005800325.1 Myxococcales bacterium
CGGGCTTGGCAGCTCCAGGTGCGGGCGCGGGTTGAGCGGGCTTGGCAGCTCCAGGTGCGGGCGCGGGTTGAGCGGGCTTGGCAGCTCCAGGTGCGGGCGCGGGTTGAGCGGGCTTGGCCGCTACGGGCGGGCTCGCGGGTGCCGGCGGGCTCACGGGGGCAGCCGTACCGGCCTGCGCGAGCGCGAGCGCGGGTGCGCTGACAAACGAGAGGAGCGTCGCGGCGGCGAGGGCGCGGGTGCGCGTGCGTGACATGCGGCGCATTCTTCCAGAGCGCCGGGCCGCGGGAAAGAGATCGCCGTGAACGAGCGCGAGTTTCGTCGCCCAGCGCCGTCGCCCGGAGGCGCCTCGGGCCCTCAGCTCGCGTCGTACTTCGTGTTCTCGAGCAGGATGACGTTCGTCTTCGAGCGCGTCTCGCCGACGTTCGTGACGTAGACGGCGGGCTCGTCCTGTACCGGGCAGACCTTCTCGCAGGCGCCGCAGCCGATGCACAGATCGGGATCGACGTGCGGGCGCTGGACGCGCACCGTGGTCATCGCGGGCTCTCTGCCCTCTTCGCGCGCCACGCCTTCGCGCTTCGGGATCTCGACCTCTTCGACCCAGATGGCCTTGGGCGAGGTGGGGCAAAACTCCTCGCACACGATGCACGGGACGCTCATCGCCCACGGCAGGCAGCGCCCCTGATCGTAAAAGGCCGTGCCGATGCTGATGGGCTTTTGCTCAATGCCCATCTTCTGCTCTTCGGTGATCTTCTGGATGGCGCCGGTCGGGCAGACGTCCCCGCAGAGTACGCAGCTATGCTCGCAATAGCCGATGCGCGGGATGAGAATGGGCGTCCACAGCCCCTCGACGCCGGCCTCGAAGAAGGCGGGGTGAAGTGCATTGTTCGGGCACACCTTCATGCACTCGGCGCAGCGAATGCACCGCTCGAGGAACTCCCGCTCTTCGACCGAGCCCGGCGGGCGAATGACCTTCTCGTCGTAGTTGACGTCGAGCGCATCGGCAGCGCGAGCGAGCGGAATGGCGGCGGCACCGGCGGCGACCGAGGCGATGGCCGTGCGGCGCCCCGTGTCGGGAGCGCCCACGCGGCTCTTCCAGCCCGGCAAGAAGCGGAACTTGATGACGTCCTCGGGGCAGGCCGCCTCGCAGTTCATGCACATGTGGCACTCGTCTTGCCGCCACTTCACGCCGCCCTGCGGGGAGTCCGCTCCCTGGCAGTGCACGAGGCAGAGGTCGCAGTCGGTGCATTTGGAATGGTCTTTCTCCATCCCGAACAGGGCAAAGCGCGAGAAGACGCCGAGCAGCGCGCCGAGCGGGCAGAGCACGCGGCACCAGAAGCGCGGCACGAAGCGATTCATGAACAGGATCGCGACGAGCAAGGCGCCAATGAGCCAGGTCTCGTGAAAGTAGAACTGCCGCTGCTGCCACACGACGCTCGCCATGAAGTCGGCGGCGCCGTCGCTCGCTTGCTGGACGGCGCGCACGTTCGTGGTCGCCGCGACATCGCTCGCTGCACGCGCGGCGTATTGTGCGACAGGCAAGACACCGAGCCCGATGGCGCGCACCGAGATGCAGATCGGATCGAAGATGCCGCCGATGGCGCTGCCGAGCGCCGCCGCGCCGAGGAATGCGTAGAGCAGGTAGTATTTGACGCGCTGCCGAACGGGGTGCGTCTTGTTCTCGTCTATGCGGCTCTTGCCCTTCAAATACCGCGACGGAAAGATCCACCCGAAGAAGTGGTGAAGCGTCCCGAAGGGGCAGATCCAGCCGCAGAACACGCGCCCGAAGACGAGCGTCACGACGACGAGCCCGAGCGACCACAAGAGGCCGCGGTAGACCGTATGCGTCGAGAGCAACGTCATCAGCGCGACGAACGGATCGGCCAGCAAGAAGCCCTCGACGGGCAGCGCCACGCGCACGCGCTCGCTCGTCGCGGCGAAGCTCCCGCGAAAGCCAGTCTCGAACAGGAGCCAGCAGAAGAGCGCGAAGAACCCGACCTGCGACAGGCGCCGCGCCCAGACGAGCTTGCGAATCAGCGGCCGCGCCTCGATGCCGGAGCCGGGGCGCCGCGCCTTCTTGAACACCGGCTTGAGGAGCCGCTTCATGCGCGACTTCAGCGCGAGCGTGCTCTTCACGCGCTGCCAGGCGCCCTGTGCCCTCGCTGCCCCGGCGCTCATCACACTTCCCTTCGCGCGAGGTTCTCCCAAAGCATCGTGCCGAGCCCGCGGTCCTGTCCCATCTTGAGATAGGCGAGATCTTCGCGCTTCACGCCGATGAGCTGGCAAGCGTAGGCGTCCGCGGCGACCTGATCGACGCTGGCGATCACGGTGTGCAGGTCCTTCGCATCGGCGATGTTGCCTCCCTGTGGCCCATTGCGGAGGAGGACGCGGGTCGCGTCGATGACCGTCAAGGTCGGCTGCATGAAGGTCGCGAGATCGGCAATCGACACGTCGATGTTCTGGTGCAGGCGATTGCGCCGCCCGCCAAGCAGGCCATACCAGTTCTTCATTGCGCCGGTGTAGCGCGCCAGGTTGTGGTGCTTGGCGACTGGCACGTTGATGACCTTGTCGGCGTCGATGAGCGGCCGATAGATGGGCCACTCGTCGAGCACCTCGCCGCCCATGCGCAGCGAGCGAAAGCGGTGCTCGGCGGGGATGACGACATCGGCGCCCGCGTCGTACGCCGCCTTCCAGATCCCGCTGCGCTGAAAGCAGCGGTTCGGCTCGTTGCACGAGGCATCCGTCACGGTGACGCGCTTGGCGCCGGCGTCGAGCACGAGCCGCACGAGCTCCGCGACGACGTGCGGGTTCGTGTTCGCGGCGTGCAGGGGCGTGCGGTCCCAGCCGATGTTCGGCTTGATCGTGACCACGTCGCCGCGCGAGATGAAGCGCGCCATGCCGCCGAGCGCCTCGACGGCCGCGCGCGTGAGGCCCGCGGGCTCGGTGCC
>SYFR01000454.1 GCA_005800325.1 Myxococcales bacterium
CTCCGCCACCGCCGGCTCCGGCACCGCCCGCTCCGGCACCGCCCGCGCCCGTAGCGCCCGCCGCACCGCCGGTGCCGGACGCACCGCTCGCGGGCCCCGGCGTGATGACTTGCGCCTCCGAACAGGCCACGAGCCCGACGAAGACCACCCAAGGAATCAAGCGAACCTGTCTCATGCAACGTCCTCAATCTGTGCGCCAAGGGCCCGGAGGAAGGCGAGCTGCCTCATGCGCTTCGGTGTGCTAGTGAATCGCGGCGCGTTCGCAATCGACAAGCGCGGTCCCCGCGTCCCGTCGACAGCGCTTCTCCTCGCGCGCTGTGCGTGTGCCGCTCAGCAGTCTCTCACGCGCTCGTAGAGCCGCGCGACGTCGGCGCAGACGTCGACCTCGATGCGCACACGGGCCTTCTCGCCCTCCAAGCTCACGGTCGTGCGGACGTCGGTGTACGCGACGTCGAGCGAGCCGCCCGCGCGCGACACCGCCTCGCGCCGCGCGACGCGCACGGCGTGGAGCCTCGTCGTCGGATCGGCGTCGAGCGCCGTGCCGAGCGCCTCGTTCGACCACGGGAGCACAGGCTCGCCCGTGCGCACACGCCCCTCATCGACGGTGAACGAGAAGCTCGTCGTCCCGTAGTAGACGCGGCGCGCGCCCTCGGTGCGGACCGCGCCCTCGCTCACGATGTCTGCCTCGACGAGGTGCCGCAAGATCCAGCTCTCACGCAGCGAGCAGAGCACGAGGCGCCGCGAAGCCACGGTGGGGCGCACCTCGGCGACGGGCGGGCGCACCTTCGAGAGTCCCGGTCCGCGCCTTCGCTCCACGCGGCGGATCGTTCCACCGCTCGTCGTCGAGCGGCAAACTCGCGCCGATTTGTGCGGCAATTTGGCCGCGCGGCGCGATCGATGACTGGGGCCTGACTTGTGGCGTCAGGCCATGTTGCAGAAGTGCTCGTAGTCCACGTAGCTCGTGATGGTGGGGGTGTCGCTGCACACCGGGCACTTCGGATCGCGGCGCAGCTTCAGCTCGCGGAACTTCATGCGCATCGAGTCGTAGCAGACGAGGCGTCCCTGCAGGAGGTTGCCCTTGCCGAGCAGGAACTTGATCGCCTCGGTGGCCTGCATCGTCCCGATGATGCCCGGCAGGATCCCGAGCACGCCCGCCTCGGCGCAGCTGGGCGCTAGGTGCGCGGGCGGCGGCTCGGGGTAGAGGCATCGGTAGCAGGGACCGGCCTTGGGCACGAAGGTCGTCACCTGCCCCTCGAAGCGGAAGATCGAGCCGTGCACGACCGGGATGTTCATGAACACGCTCGCGTCGTTCACGAGGTATCGAGTGGGGAAGTTGTCGCAGCCGTCGACGACGACGTCGAACCCCGCGAAGATCCGCTCGACGTTCGAGCTGTCGAGCCGCTCTTCGAACTTGACGATCTTCACGTCCGGGTTGATGTCGGTGATTGCCTTCTCCGCGCTGTCGACCTTCGACATGCCGACCCGAGAGGTCGCGTGCAGGATCTGGCGCTGCAGGTTCGAGGCGTCGACGACGTCGAGATCGACGAGGCCGAGGGTGCCGACGCCCGCCGCCGCCAGGTAGAGCGCCGCGGGGCTGCCGAGCCCGCCCGCGCCGAGGAGCAGCACGCGCGACCGCAAGAGGCGCGCCTGCCCCGCCTCGCCGACCTCGTCGAGGATGAGGTGCCGCGAGTAGCGCGCGCGCTGCGCGGCCGTGAGCTCCGGCGGCTTCTCGACGGGGAAGCCGAGATCCTTCCAGCGCACGAAGCCCGGGTTGGCGCTCACCACGCCCGCGTAGCCGAGCTCCTGAAGCGTGTGCGCCGCGAGGGCCGAGCGCGTACCGCCCGCGCAGTAGACGACGACGGCGGCCGCCTTGTTCGGGACCAGCTTCTCGATCTGCATCTCGAGGAAGCCGCGCGGCACGCTGAGCGCGCCCGGGATGAACCCGTCGCGGTACTCCTCTTTCTCGCGCACGTCGACGACGAGCGGCTTGTCCTCCTGCGCGAGCCGCTCCCGCAACTCTTCGAGGGTGACCGTGCGGATGTTCTGGCGCACCGAAGCGATGAGGTCGGCGTAGGTCGTCGGCATACGGGCGTAAGCTTTCCCGCGCGGCGTATGCCGTCAAGGCCCAGCGCGCGATATGCGCGCCAGCGAATCGCGTCGAGCTGCTCGAGTCCAATCGCCGCTCACCGCTCAACCGTCGCCGCTGCCTCCGCCCGCAACCGCTTGCCGCTCGCCGCTCAACCGCTGCCACTGCCTCCGCCCGCAACCGCAACCGCGATCACCACGCCGCCGCGACGCGGGCTCGCGCTTGCCGGGATCCCTCGAGAGGGTCTGGCGCAGACCCAACGGCTCGCGGACCGGCTCGCGCGGAAGGCTCCGGGGTCGGCGCAAGCTCTTCGAGTCGCGGCTGCCTCGCCACTCTCGTCAAGTGCTTGACGGGCTCGGGCGTCAGCCGCTTGTCGCGCGACGCGCAACGCTGTGCTCCGCAAATCCCGGTGAATTGCGGCATTTCCCAGCGACATGACACCTGGCACCGATGTTGCTCAACGTTCGCCGCGGAGGAGCAGGTCGGGCCTAGGTCCTCCAACCACACAACCTTTTCTGAGGTGGCTCACTCCCTCGAGCAAGCCAGCCTCGTCGTTCCGGAGAGCAACCCCATGAGCCACGCCAACATCCAACGAATGATCGACACCGAGCTCGAGACCCACGACGAATGGTGGGCTCTCGACGGCGAAAGTCGCGAGATCCCCGTGCAGACTCCGCGGCGCGAGACCGCGAAGAAGGTCGCGGTGGCCGCCGTCGCCGCGACGCAAGATCAGCCGAAGCCGCGCTCGGCGCTCTTGACGCTGTTCGACGCCGCCGAGGCAGCCGCGCAGCTCGGCGAGTGGGAGAAGGCGGGCGAGCTGTTCATCACGATGGTGGAGACCCATCCCGAGTTCGGGCCCGGCTACGTCGGCCTCGCCTCGGCCGCGTTCGCGCTCGGGGAGGTCGCCGCGGGCGCCGTGGCGCTCGAGCACGCGATCAAGATCTACCCGGAAAACGCGGGGCTCTACGCACAGCTCGGCGTCGCCCACGCTCACACCGGACATCTCGAGCAGGCGCAGGTCGCCTTCTTGCGCGTGCTCGACATCGAGCCGAACAACATCGACGCGCTCGTCAGCTTGGCGCAGCTCTGCCGCGCCTCGCGCAACTTCACCGAGGCGGTCGACATCCTCGACCACGCCAACCGCATCAGCCCCGACAACCCGTTCGTCCTCGGGGCGATCGGCGCCACGGCGTTCGAGCTCGGCGATCACGCGGGCGCCAAGGCCACGCTGGCGCGCTTGAGCAAGGTCGCGCCCGAGCACGGGGAGACCACGCTGCTGCGCGAGCGCATCGGCAACGGCTGAGCCACTGTTCTGTTGGATCCATCGCTACGCGCAAAAGCCACGGAGCCAAAGCTGATGCAACGCACTCCCGGATCTCCCGCTCGCGGAATCCCGACGGGCCCCGCACGACCCTACGACGCAGCGGCTGCATCGAGACCTGCCGCGAGCACCTCGCCAGGAGGCGCCAGCGTCGTGTCACGCGACTCGGTCTTGACGGCCCTGTCGCGGGAGCTCGAGCGACCGCTCGTCCTCGCCCTCGAGACCGCGGGACGAAGGCTCGCGGGAGCCTTCCCCGTCGAACAACAGGCAGTTGCGCGGGCCGTGCTCTTGTCCATGGCTGCCAAGGCCATCGAGCGCGGCGGCGAGAGCGCGTACGAAGAAGCTCACCTCGCGGCGACCGGCATGAGCGAAGCGCACGGCGAGGCGAACAGCGTGGCGAACAGCGTGGCGAACGAGGTCACCGACCTCGCGCGACGCGTCCGAGGACTCGTGGCGGCAGGCGATCCCAAGGCGGCTCGTGACTGCGCGAAGAGGCTCGTGGAGCTCGCCCCGGGCGACCCCGACGCACGCATGACGCGCGCTCACGTCGAGCTACTCCTCGGAGAGCTCAAGGCGGCTCAAGACGAGCTCTTGCGCGCAGGATTCCTGGTGCACGAGAGCGATCTGGAGCGGCGGGCCGACATCGCGGCCATGTTCGTCGCCGTGGCGCGCGCGTGGCGAGACCGCGGCGACACTTCGATGTGCCGGCTGCAGCTCGAGCGTGCGCTGCGCCAGAGCCCAAGCTCGCAACCTGCGCAGGAGCTTGCCCGTGAGCTCGATCGCCCGAGCGCGGCACCCACACCTCGCCCCATCGTAGCGGCCAATGGGATGGCCAATTCGCAGGCCAGCGTAATGGCCAATGGGATGGCCAATGCACAAGCCAGCGTAATGGCCAATACCGTGGCCAGCGGAAAGCCCCGTGCGCCCCTGAGCGCGCCCCTCGTCTCGATCGTCATCGCGAGGAGCCACGACGAGGCCCACGTCGAGGCGTGCCTGGCGAGCGTCGAGCGGCACACGACCGTCGCCCACGAGATCATCGTCGTCGACGACGGCACGAGCGACGACGTCGGGAAGTTCCTCGAGCGCTACTCAGCGAACCGCCCCCACGTCATCGTCGCGGTGGACACGGAGCGACGCGGCACCGCCTACGCGACGAACCTCGGCACCTCGCTCGCCCGGGGCCACCACGTCGTGTGGCTCGCCAGCGACACGGTCGTGACGCCAGCATGGCTCGAGGGGATGCTCGCCGTGTTCCAGGCGCACCCGAAGGCGGGCGTCGTCGGGCCGCGCACGAACGCGACGCGAGGACGGCAATTCGCCCGCGAGGCCACGTACGACCGGCTCGCAGCGCTCGATGAGTTCGCGGCGCGGTGGGCCGACTCGCACCGCGCGGAGAGCGCACCGGCAAACCACCTCTCTCAGACGTGCGTCATGATGCGGGCCGAGGTCGTAGCCACGATCGGCGGGCTCGACGCGCGCTTCTGCGATGGTCCATTCGCCAGCACGGACTTCGTCTGGCGTGCACGCCTCGCGCGCTTCGCGTGCCGCGTCGCCGACGAGGTCTTCGTGCATCAGGATCCCGCGACGGCGCCGCATCTCGAGCCCACGCGAGCGGACGATCGCACGGCCCAGAGCTTCGAGCTCCTCAAGCAGAAGTGGGGCATCGATCCGAGCCGCACGCTCGCCGACGGTTTCCCGCGGAGCATCGTGCCACCGGCGTCCGTCATCGAGCCGATGCCGCTCGTCGGCACCGCGGCCGCGCACGCACCATCACCCTCCCCTGTCGCCCACTCGCGCCGTGAGGCAGGGCCGCTGCCCGCAGCGCCCTCACGCAGCGCTGACCTCACGTCCGCCGAGCGGCAAGCCCTGTTCACGCAGGGCGAGCGTGCCGCCGAGCACGGCGACTGGAGGCGTGCGGGCGAGATCTTCGAAGAGCTGACGCGCGCCGCGCCCGACTACGTCCCCGCACTTGTGGGCCTCGCCTCGGCGTCGTTCGCGGTGGGCAACGTGGAGCGAGGCGCTGCGGCGCTCGGCCAAGCGTGCGAGCTCGAGCCGCGCAACACGAGCCTCAAGCT
Organism: Myxococcales bacterium; assembly: GCA_005800325.1. GTDB lineage: Bacteria > Myxococcota_A > Polyangia > Polyangiales > Polyangiaceae > SYFR01. The sequence continues at coordinate 5,483 of SYFR01000454.1, forward strand.
GCAGCGTGCCGTCGCGCTCGCCCACGGCAAGCTCCCCGAGCGCGCCCTCGAGGCGTTCGTCGCCGTGCTGAAGGACGAGCCGAGCCATCGCGATGCCCTGCTCGGCGCGGCACAGCTCGCACGCCGCCTCCGCCGCTACGTCGACGCCGTCGAACTCCTCGATCGCGCGGTCGCCTCATCGCCGGACGACGCCGACGTGCTCGTCGAGGTGGGCACGCTCGCGGCGGAGCTCGGGGACAAGCGCGCCGCCGAGCAGGCCGTCGAGCACCTTCGGCGCATCGCTCCGACCCACGCCGCGCTGACGGCGCTCAACGCCGCAGCCTCGCGCGACGCCCACACGGCTGCGGCCCGCTAGTCTTCACGCTAGCCTTCACGCTGCCCCGCTCGAGCCTCGACTCACTAGTATCGAGGACCAGCTCATGGCGTGCGACGCGCGTCGTCAGTCCTGAACGACGCGCACGTAGTTTCCACGCCAGTGCACGAGCGGCGCGCCCTCGTGGGCCGCGGCGCGGACGACCCTGCCGACGAAGATCGAGTGATCCCCGCCGGCGAGCACCTCGTGCAGCTCGCACTCCACCGAGGCAAGCGCCCCCTCGAGCAGCGGGCACCCGGTCGCATCTCCGAGGCAATACGCGACCCCGTCGAACTTATCCTCGAGCCGACTCGCGAAGCGATTCGAAAGCTCTCGCTGCTCTTGCGCGAGCAGGTTCACCGCGAAGCGCCGCGACGCTTCGATGGCGGCGTGGCACGCGGCGCGGTGGTCCACGCACACGAGGCAGAGCGGCGGCTCGAGCGATAGCGAGCTGAACGCGGTCGCCGTCATCCCGAAGAGCCGTCCCCCCGCATCGGAGGTCGTGACCACGGTAACGCCCGCGCCGAACGAGCCCATCGCGCGCTTGAAGTCCTCTCGACTCACCGTGCTCATGACTGCTCCCTTCACCTGTCGGTCTCGTCCGCTTGCGTCACGTCGAGGACTTCCTCGAACGTGGTCGCGCCGAGCCACATCTTGCGCAGCGCGGCCTCGCGAAGCGTTCGCATCCCCTCACCGCGCGCGAGCCGCTTGATGGTGCCTGCGTCGGCGCGGCTCATCACGAGGCTGCGGAGCGGGTCGGTCAGCTCGCACATCTCGTAGATCGCGGTCCGGCCGAGGTAGCCGGACTGCCGGCACTCGACGCAGCCCTTGCCGTACCGCACGACTGGCGTGCTCGCCGCGACGTCGAGCTCGGCGCGCATCGCGTCGGCCGCCGGTCCGAGCAGGGCCATCTCTCCGGCCGACAGCGGGCGCTCCGCCTGACAGCTCGCGCACACCCGGCGCACGAGGCGCTGCGCGATGAGCCCGCTCAGCGTCGAGGCGAGCAGGAAGTGCTCGCACCCAAGGTCGAAGAGCCTCGTTATCGCGCCTGCGGCGTCGTTCGTATGCAGCGTGCTGAACACGAGGTGCCCGGTGAGCGCCGCCTGCATCGCGTGGCGCGCCGTGTCGAGATCGCGGATCTCGCCGACCCTGATGATGTCGGGGTCCTGCCGCAAGAGGGTGCGCAGCGCGTCCGAGAACCCGAGCCCGATCGACGGGTTGATCGCCGTCTGGTTGATGCGCTCGAAGACCATCTCGATCGGATCTTCGATCGTGGTCACGTTCACGTCGTCGGTCGCGAGCTTGCGCAGCGCGGTGTAGAGGGTCGTCGTCTTGCCGGAGCCCGTCGGGCCGGTCACGAGCACGATGCCGTGGGGCCTCGCGATGAGGCGCTCGAAGAGGGCGCGCTCGCGCTCGAAGAACCCGAGTCGATCGAGATCGCCGTCGACGATGTCGGGATCGAAGATGCGGAGCACGAGCTTCTCGCCGAAGGCCACCGGCAGCGTCGAGACGCGGATCTCGACCGCCTTACCATCGAACTCGGTCTTGATGCGGTTGACGACCGCGAGGTGGACGACCTTTGGCAGGCGGTTGACCTCGTGCAGCGCGCCGTCGATACGAAACCGCACGAGGCTGTCGCCGCGCTTGGGCTCGACGTGGATATCGCTCGCTCGCTGCGCGAACGCATAAGAGAACAGGTACTCGACCGCGTGGACGACGTGCTCGTCGCTCGCCTCGATCTCGTGCTCGCTCTTCATGCGCACGAACTGCTCGAGGTTGCCGATGTCGACGGACTGGCTGAGATGCGACTCGGCGCGCTTCACCGAGCGGCGAAACCCGTAGAGCTCGGTGATGAGGCGCTGGATGTCGCCGCGCGAGGCGACCACGAGCTCGACGCGCTTGCCCGCGCTGCGCTCTACCGACTCGACGGCGTAGGCGTCCATCGGGTTCGTCGTGGCGACCCGGAGCGCGTCACCCAGATCGGCGACGGCGAGCATCGTGTGCTTGCGGGCGAACGCGCGCGAGAAGGCGCGGGTCGAGAGCTCGGCGTCGAGCAGCAGCGGGTCGAGCTTGACGTACGGAAAACCGATGCGCCGCGCGTAGACCTCGGTCACGCGGTCCTCGGAGATGGGGCGTCCTCGCTCGTCCTTCAACCCGAACGAGAGGAACAGCTCGAGCGGCTCGACCGGGCCCGGCACCTCCGCGCTGCGCCCGCCCGGGGCAGCTGCGGCCTGCGCCATGCGCTCCTTCTCGAGGCGCGCGAGCTGGCGCGTCTCTTGGGCGAACAGATCTTGTGCGACGCTCGCGGAGAGCACGCCCTCCTGCGACAAGATGCCGAGCAACTCCGTGAACGTGACGGCCCCCTTCGCGTTGCCTGCGCCGGTCGCCATCGAGGAAACTCTACTCGCCCGTGCTGGCCGCCGCGGACAATTCGCGCCCGGTCCGGGGTAAGTCCGCGAGGGTCGCCGCGGACCATGCGCGCCCGGTCCGGGGTAAGCCGGGCCTCGCCAGGCCGCCGCCGCCGCACACGAAAGGCGAGCCATGCTATGTGCCTGTGCGGAGGCTCCCATCGACTTCTCGCTACCGTGCTCCGTGCAGGCCGTGCTCGCCGGCGAGCAGATCGGAGGCACCGCGCTCGCTGACGCCGATGCCTGGCTCCTCGTAGAGCTCGGCGGCGCGTGGGACGCGCTCACGCCGGAGAGCGCCCTCCCCGAGCGAGCGCAGGCGTGGCTCGCGGGGCTGCGTGCGCGACATCCTCGGCTGCGCTTTCTCATGATTCGGCGCGAGCGACCGTCTCGGTTGCTGAGCTGCTTCGTCGCCTTCTCGCCGCAGCGAAGACCCACCGGGCCCGCGCGCCGCGGCGTGTTCCGCTTCGAGGCGCGCACCCACGACGAGCTCGCGTTGCTGGACCTCGACGCGATCTTGGCGGGCGGCGCTTCCTCGGCGGCGGCGCTCGGCGGCGAGCCGGTCTCCTCGCTCTATGTCGTCTGCGCCCACGGCAAGCGCGACGCTTGCTGCGCCAAGAAGGGCGTCGCGCTCTACCGCGCGCTCGCGGAGACCGACCTCGACGGCGAGCCGTGGCAGAGCACGCACCAGGGCGGGCACCGCTTCGCCGCGACGATGCTGTACCTGCCGCTCGGGATCCACTACGGGCGGCTCGAGCCGAGCCACGCCCAGGAGCTCGTGCTCGCGCACACCCGCGGGCGACTCTTCGATCTCGAGCACTATCGCGGGCACACGTCGCTCTCACCGCTCGTTCAGCGCGCCGAGGCGTGGCTCCGCCAAGAGCTCGACGAGCGACACATCGACGCCTTCACGCTGCTCGAGGAGCAAGAGCTCGAGGGCGCATGCCGCGGCGTCGTCATGGGAGGCCGCGGCGGCGCACGGCACCGCGTCGTCCTCGCGCCGAAGACGGGCAAGAAGCTCCGCATGGCGAGCTGCAGCGGCGCCGAGCCCGGCAGCGTCTCGTATCACGACGTGGTTCGCTACGAAGCGCACACGCGGGCGTGACGCGCGCAGGCTCGAGCGCCGCCATGTCCGTGGTCAAGGGTCGCATCCGAGCGCGCACCGACTGGGCGCCGGGCCTGTGGTCGCTCGTCTTCGAGGCGCAGACCCTCGCGCACGAGCCCGGGCAGTTCCTCAACCTTGGGCTCACGCTCGGTGGCGCCCCCGTGCGGCGCGCGTATTCCCTCGCCTCGGCGCCCGGCGCGCCGCTCGAGATCTTCCTCGTTCGCGTCGCGGACGGTGCGCTCACGCCCGCGCTCTATCGCCTCGGCCCGGGCGACGAGCTCGACGTCGATCCGCGCCCGCACGGCTTCTTCACGCTCGCGCACGTGCCCGACGCACGCGACCTCTGGCTCGTCGCCACCGGAACCGGCCTCGGACCGTACGTGGCCATGCTGCGACACGGCGCCGTCTTCGACCGCTTCGAGCGGGTCGTCTTGGTGCACGGGGTGCGCACGCCGGCCGAGCTCGCGTACCGGAGCGAGCTCATGGAGCTCGAGAAGGCGAGGAGCGGGTTCCGCTATTTGCCTGCCGTCAGCCGGGCGCAGGCAGAAGGCATGCTCGACGGGCGCGTCACGGCCTGCCTCGCGCAGGGAACGCTCGAGGCCGCAGCCAATGCGGAGCTCACCCCCGAACGCGCGCACGTCATGCTGTGCGGCGACCAGAATATGATCGAAGAAATGACGCAGCTGCTCGCGGCGCGCGGCATGCGCAAACACAGGAAGCGCGAGCCCGGCCACATCACGCTCGAGCGCTACTGGTGACGGCCGGAGCCCGGCACCGGACGCTCCGTGTGACTAATTGCCGCAGCTATCGTTCTCCGGGTTCGTCTCCGGTGGGCACGGCGAGACCGACGCGGTGCGCTGCCAGGCGATCCCGAGCTTGGCCGGCTCGGCTTGAAATCCCATCGCGAGGGAGAGCGCGTCGCACTCGGTCGTCGGTCCCCCCAGCGCCGAGGCGATGTCGACGAACGTGCACGCCTTCTGTTTGAGCGCGCTGTACACGCCGTCGTCGGTGCAGACGGGTCCGCCGTTCGAGACGAGGCCGCCGATCGCCGCGAAGATCTCCTTCGTCGGCCAGCGACCGGCGAGCACTCCGTCCGTGATGCGCCATCCCACGGCCGACTTCTGCAGACGGCCGGTCGCGAAGCCCGCGGTGAGCTTGACGACGGTGGTCTTCGTGTCGCCCGACAAGACGAGGCCGAGCTCAGGCAAGCTCGCGACGAGGACGCCCCCCGTCACGTACGCCTTCGTGTCGACGTAGCGCGGCTTGTCGTAGTCGTAACCGAGCACCCCCTCGCACGCGCCCGGGTCGCCCCCCGCGCCGCCGCCCGCGCCACCCGCGGGATCCTCGAGCGAGGCGACATCGATCGGCCACGGGTCGTTGCCATCCCAAACCGGCGCCATGCCCGGTGGCCAACACGGATCCGCCTCGATCCCTGGGCTTGGATACAGCGCGGTGCGCACCGCGGAGTCGTTCGCCTTGCCGTTGTACTCACTCACGCGCACGAGGAGCGACCAGCCGCCCTTGTCGGCGAGCTCGCTCTGATAGGCGCTCGAGAGATCCTTCGCGAACGGAGCCACGAGCGCGAACAACCGCGCCCCCGCGTTGTCCACGCCGCCCGGTCCGTCGCAGTCCGTGGCGGTGGCGAACGCGGGTCGCTGACAGCTCGAGCCCGCGCCACGGCATGTGCATCTGCCATCGAGGTCGTAGCCGACGCGAGGCCCCTCCTCGCTGAGATCGGGCGCTCCTTCGCCGAAGTCGATGCTGCGGATCGCTGCGACGAAATCGACGTCGTCGACGCCCGGATCCGGCTGCGGTGGAGGGTCGGGCCAGGTCGCGCTCGTGCATCCGCCGCTGCCGCCAGCGCCGCCTTCTGCCGCTCCCCCGGCGCCCGCGCCTGCGCCGCCACCACCACCGCTCGCGCTCGGGACGAGCTCGAAGCCGTCGACGAGACAGCTCGCGCCTGTGATGCCCAGCACCGCGGCGATCGTCGAGAAAATCCAGGCGCGCGCCGTCATCGTGATCCGCCAAGAACCTACCGAATCGCGGCCCGCATCGCTACCGCGAAGGCGCTCGGTCGCGCCGCTCGCACGATGAAGGCACCGATGAACTGCGCGCTCAAAAGAACGTCCCCTGGACCCCGAGCCACGTCGGCGACACCACCGGCACGACGCGGAGCGCGGGGGCCCGAGCATCCGCTGCGGACGGGGGCGCATCCGCCCCGAGGACGTCGAACAGCACGAGCGTGACCCCGGTGGCAGCGAGCGCCCCACCGGCGATGAGCCCGGCGCTCGACACGGTGCGTGCGCGCTCGAAGCTCTCGGCATCGGAGTGCGCGTTCGGCGGGCAGCGGCGATCCGGACAGCGCGCGTCGAGGCCCGCCTCGTCCGAGAGCACGATCCCCCCCGCGATCCCGCCCGCGATGAGCCCCGCGGCACCGAGACCGAGCGCCGCGTAGCCCACAACGACGGTCGCGCCGAGCTCGTCCGCCACGACGGGCGCGAGCTTCCGCTCGAGCCACAGCTCGACCTTCTTGCGATCGCCGCGCGTGAGCACGACGTCTTGGCGCGCCGCGATGTCGCCGCTCTTCGCCTCGATGCCGTAATTTCCCGGGCTCAGCGGCTGCGCCTCACCGAGCGTCGCGTTCGCGAGCACCTTGCCCTCGAGTGTCACGACAGCTCCCGACGCGCCTTCGCCGACGACGGTGATCGTGAGCGTCGGCATTTCCTCGAGGAGCTTCGCGAGCTCGCGCGCCGCATCTTCGCGCGCCGCAAAATGCACCTTCGGCGACCACGCCTTGAGCTCGACGGCGATCGTGTCGCGATAGCGGTCGGCCGCCTCCCGCATGCGCCCCAGCTTGTCGAGGCAGCGAGCGGCATGCAGCTTCAGCGTCGGTGCCGGCACCAGACGATCGGCCGACTCGAATTGATCGAGCGCCGCCGGGTAGTCACCGGCCTTGAAGAGATCGAGCGCCTCACCACCGAGCCGCCGCGCCTCGGCGCGTTGCTGCGGCGTCTCCGCGTATGCCTCGAGCGGCGCCGCGACGGCGACCAGCACCGCAAGGAGCCGAGCCAGGATGGGGACGTGACGGCGCATGCGCTCCGAGCGTACGCCTCGCGATCGGTGCAGCCTAGCTAGATCCCGAGCGCCTCACCGGCACGGCGCGCGCGCACGTCGCCGCCCCCGCGCGCGGGCGGTGCTGGGCCACGAACCGGAGGCGGCGCATCGGGCGCGGCTGCGCTCGCGGACGCGGTC
>SYFR01000047.1 GCA_005800325.1 Myxococcales bacterium
AGATCATCGTGCGCTTCTGGATCGTGAGCATCCTGCTCGCGCTCGTGAGCCTCGCGTCGCTGAAGATGCGCTGAAGGTTGCGAAGATGCCTGAGCTCACCCTCCATGGGCAGCGGGTCGCCGTCGTCGGGCTCGGCGCGAGCGGCGTCGCGGCCGCCCGGCTCGCGGCCGCCCGTGGTGCCTCTGTAGTCGGCTTCGACGAGGCGCCGCTCGAGCGCCTGTCGCCGCAGGCTCGAGCGCTTGGCGAGCTCCGCGCGGGCGCGCTCGCGCAGGGTGCGTTCGATGACTTCGACCTCGTCGTCGTCTCCCCGGGCGTGCCGGAAAATGCGGCGCTTTTGAGCGCGACGGTGCGCGGCGTCGAGGTCATCGGCGAGCTCGAGCTCGCGTCGCGGGCGCTCCCCGACAGCTTGCCCTTGGTCCTCATCGGCGGCACGAACGGCAAGAGCACCGTGACCGCGCTCACGGCGGCGCTCTTCGCGAAGGCGGGGCATCGCACGTTCCTCGGTGGCAACTTCGGCACGCCGCTCTCGGAGTGCGACGGCCGCGCGACCGACGTCGCCGTGGTCGAGATCTCGAGCTTTCAGGCCGAGCGCGTCCCCACCTTGCACGCGCGCGGGCACGCCCTCTTGAACGTGACGCCCGATCATCTCGACCGCTATGCGTCCCTCGAGGCGTACGCACGCGCGAAGGGAAATCCTTTCGAGCGGATGAACGCCGGCGACGTCGCCGTCGTGCCGCTCAAGGACGAGGAGTGCGCGCGCCAGGCGCGGCGCGGGTCGGCTCGCCTCGTCACCTTCGGCGGCGCACCGGGTCTCGGCGACGTCGGGCCCGACGGCAAAGGAGCGATCGTCGACCGCCTGCGAGGCGATCGCTATTCGCTGGCCGAGCTCCGCGTGAGCGGCGGCCACAACGTCCAGAATGTCTGCGCCGCCGTGGCGCTCGTGAGCGGCCTCGCCGTCTCGGGTGCGCTCGCGACGCCACATGCAGCGATCGCCGCGGCGCTCGCCGAGTTTCGAGGGTTGCCGCACCGCAACGTGCTCGTGCGCGAGCTCGACGGCGTGCGCTACTACGACGACTCGAAGGGGACGAACGTCGGGGCGACCGTGGCCGCTCTGGCGGGTCTCGAGGAAGCGCGCGCGGTGTTGATCGCCGGCGGTCGCGACAAACTCGGGAGCTACGAGCCGCTCGTCACGGCGCTCGCCCAGAAGGGCCGTGCGCTCGTCGTCATCGGCGAGGCGGCGGAGCGCATCGTCGCCGCCGCCGCGGGCGTCTTGCCGATCGAGCGAGCCGCGACGATGGCGGACGCGGTGCTCGTCGCGCGACGTCTCGCGCACCCTGGCGACGCCGTGCTCTTGAGCCCAGCGTGCTCGAGCTACGACATGTTCCGCGATTACAAGCACCGCGGCGAGGTCTTCGTGCGCGAGGTCGAGTCGCTCGGCTCGGCACTGGCCGGCTCGGCACTGGCCGGCTCGGCACTGGCCGGCTCGGCACTGGCCGGCTCGGCACTGGCCGGCACGGCACGAGGAGGCACGGCATGAAGCGCACCGCAGAGCGAGCGAGGTCGATCGGCCGAGGCGTCCGCGGGATGCTCGCGATGAGCGCCCCGGCGCCGGTCGACTCGACGCTGGTCGCCGCCACGATTGCCCTCCTCGGGTTTGGCGTCGTGATGGTCTACAGCGCCAGCTCCTACGAAGCGACGGTGCGCCTCGGCGACGCGCAGTTCTACGTCAAGCGCCAGGCCATCTACGTCGCGCTCGCGCTCGGCGTCATGTGGCTCGCGAGCCGCTTCGATTACCGGAAATTGCGGCCGTTCACCTACTTCATCCTCGGCGGCGTCATGCTCGCGATGGCGGCCACGGTGTTCGGCTTCGGGCACCGGGCCGGCAACGCCTACCGATGGCTCAAGGTCGGGCCGGTGCACATCCAGCCCTCCGAGATGGCGAAGGTGGCGCTCGTCTTGTGGCTCGCCTACTCGCTCTCGAAGAAGGCCGACAAGATCAGGACCTTCTGGGTCGGCTTCGTGCCGCACATGATCACCGTGGGCGCGCTCACCGTGCTCTGCCTGATGCAGCCGGACTTCGGCAGCGCGGTCGTGCTCACGATGATCACCTTCGCGCTGATGTTCGTGGCCGGCGGACGGCTCAGCTACATCCTCGCGAGCGTGTCCTTGGCCGTGGGCGCCGCGATCCTCCTCGTGCGCTTGAGCCCGTACCGCATGGCCCGCTGGATGGCGTTCTCCAACATGGACGAGCACCGCCAGAGCCTCGCGTACCAGCCGTTCCAGTCCGTGATGAGCTTCGGCTCGGGCGGGTTCGGCGGCCTCGGTCTCGGGCGCGGCTACCAGGTCTTGTACCTGCCCGAGGCCCACACCGACTTCATCGCCGCGATCGTCGGCGAGGAGCTTGGCTTCGTCGGCATCGCGCTGCTGCTCGCGACCTTCGGCGTCGTCGTGTGGCGCGGCGTGGCGATCGCGCTCGCCGCCGCGGACGACTACGGCACCTACATCGCGTTCGGCCTGAGCACGCTCCTCGGCACGCAGGTGTTGCTCAACCTCTCGGTCGCGCTCGCGATCGTGCCGACCAAGGGACTCACCCTGCCGTTTCTCAGCTACGGCGGCTCGTCCCTGCTCGTCAGCGCCGCGAGCATCGGCCTTTTGTTGAACGTCAGCCGGCATGCGCATCGCGCGCCGGATCCCATCAGCGCTCCGCCCGCAGCCGCAGCGGAGAGCGCCTCGATGCTGGTCGCGACGGCCGCGGAGGACGGGGCATGAGGCGCGTGCTCATCGCTGGTGGCGGCACGGGCGGCCACGTGTTCCCGATGATCGCGGTCGCCGAGGCGCTGCGCGTCGAGGCGCGCGACGTCGAGATCACCTTCGTCGGCACGGGACGCGGCATCGAGACGAGCGCCGTGCCGCGCGAGCTCGGTCGCCTCGAGCTCCTGGACGTGCTGCCGCTGCGCGGGCGCGGCCTCGCGGGTCTCGTGCGCGGGGCGTTGCGCGCTCTGGCGATCTTGCCGCGCGCGCGGGAGCTCGTGCGCACGGTCGGGCCCGACGTCGTCTTCTCGGTTGGAGGGTATGCGGCGGGTCCCGTGACGCTCGCGGCGTGGAGCCTCGGGATCCCGGTCACGATGCTCGAGCCCAACGCCGTCCTCGGCTTCACGAACAAGCTGCTCGCGCCGTTCGTGCGACGCGCCTACCTCGGCTTTCCCGAGACGCGCGGCCTCTTCGCCGCGGAGCGCGCGATGTGGACGGGGGTGCCGCTACGCAAGCGGTTCTCACCCGCGCCGCGCGACGCCGAAGAGCGCGTGGTCGTGCTCGTGATGGGCGGCAGCCAGGGCGCACAGAAACTGAATCAGGACGTGCCTCGCGCGCTCGCGACGCTCGGCGACCGCTCCCTCTCGATCGTGCACCAGACCGGCCGCGACAAATTCGCGGAGGTCGTCGCGCTCTACCGCGAGCTCGGGCTCGAGGACCGCGCGCGCGTCGTGCCGTTCATCGACGATGTCGCCACCGAGCTCGCCGCGAGCGATGTCGTCGTCGAGCGCTCCGGGGCAGGATCCCTGGCGGAGCTCTGCGCGGTCGGGCGCGCGGCCGTGCTCGTGCCGTACCCGTTCGCCGCCGACGACCACCAGCGGCACAACGCCGAGTCCTTGGCGCGCGACGGCGCTGCCGTGAGCGTGCGTCAAGCCGAGGCGACGGTAGAGCGTCTCTCGCGCGAGATCGGCGCGCTCGTCGGCGACGCAGCGCTCCGATGCGCGATGGCCGAGCGAGCCCGAGGCCGCGGCAAGCCCGATGCGGCCATGGCTGTCGCACGCGATCTGCTCGCGCTCGCGGAGGGCAAGCGCAGCCTCGTCTCCCCGACGAGAGAGTCTCGGCTCGCGCATGAGACCGACGGCGAAGGCGGCGCAGGCGAGGCGGGCGAGCTCAGGGTGGGGGTGTCGGTTCCCCATCGGGCCAAGGCCGAGGTGCTCTCATGATGTTTCGTGGCAGGGTCCGCCAGCTCCACTTCGTGGGCGTGGGCGGCGTGGGAATGAGCGGTCTCGCAGA
>SYFR01000455.1 GCA_005800325.1 Myxococcales bacterium
GCGTCGAGGCAGCGCTCGGCATGGCCGGCACGACGACGCGCATCGACGTCCCCACGCAGAATCGCCCGATCGACGCACACGCCGCGGTGCTCGACGCTTCCTTCGAGCTCGTGCCCGAGCCCGAGCCGTGGGCCGCGCTGACGAAGACGCACCTCGGCCTCATGACGGACGTCCTCACGGCCGATGGCAACGGACAGGCCGCGGCGCTGCTCGCTGCGATGGCCGGTCTCGCGGGCGATCCGGCAGCATTTGCCGCCGCCAGCAGCGCGCATGGCTGGCCGGGCGCCCTCGAGAGCCACCTGCAATCCGAAGGCGCCGACGTAGCGGCGTTCGTCGCGGCGCACGCATCGAACGCACTCCTTGCGCCTACGCCGGCCCTCGTCGGCACCCTCGCGGGCACCCCGCTCGAGGAGGGACAAGGCGCGCTCTTCACGCTGAGCGCGATCGGCCCGCTCGCGGCCGCCGACGCCGCCGTGCCGCTCGAATACCCGATGAGCCTCGCGTTCGATCCGAACGACGTGGCCCATCTCACCGGCACGCTCGCGCTCGTGCCGTCGCGCTACCTCGGCGCGGCGATCGCCGCGTCGGCGCTCGAGCTCGCCCCGCCCAACACGACGTTCGCCGCGCTCCTCGCCGACCACGTCGACTGCGATGGACTCGCGCTCGCGGGGCTCGCCGGCTGCAACGCGTCGTGCATCGCGACCTTGTGCAACGACGCCGTGAAGTCGCTCTGGCTCGCGGCGCTCGACGCCTCCGCGGAGAGCGAGCTCGTCGGGAGCCTCCCGCTCGTGGCTTCGGGCGCGGTGAGCTTCGACGACGCCGCCGGCCTCACGGCGATCGACGGCACGTGGCTCGCCGAGCTCGCGGTGGGCGTGCAAAAGGCGAAGCTCTTCGGCGCCTTCGTGGCGGCGAGCAACGGCGCGGCGCCCGCACGCTGAGCCCCGCGCGCGCGAGGCTCGGCAGTTTCGCCGCAGGCGGTCCATGCCATGCCGGCTTCGTGCAGCGAGCGCGCTCGCGCAGAGCAGCCGCCGCCTTGCCGCGTTTAAGGCTACCCTCGGAGCCCCATGCGCCACGCTCTCCCTTTGCTCTCTTCGTGTTTCTATGTCCTCGCGATCGCGGCCTCGGGCTGTGTCGACGCGACGGCGCCGATCGACGAAGTGCCGCTCGGGCCCGAGCTCGGCCCAGGAGAGCTCTGCTTCGCGCCGGCTCCCACGATCGTGCGCCTTCGCTTCGAGCCGCGCGTGCTCGTGCTCGCCCCAGGGCAGACCCGCGACGTGCGGGTGATCGCGGATCCGGACTTCTGTGTGCCGACGACGATCGGCTTCAGCGGGAGCGACGCAGCGGTCGTCGACGAGCCGCTCGATGCGATCGTGGATTACGGCGCGCCCTCGGTCGCCTTCACGCTCACCGGCAAGGGCGTCGGCGAGAGCGCGATCGTCGCGGAAAGTCCGCGCGGCGACGGCACGAACGCCACCGCGACGCTCACGGTCGAGGTCATCGAGCCAGCGCTCGCGAGCTGCGATCCCGCCGACGACGTCGCTCCGACGCTGCTCGAAGGCGGCGGGACGGTCGCTGGGGCGGGCACGCTCTCGGGTGCGAGCGTGCACATGCCGAAGGGCGCCGACGCGCCGAACGGCGGGAGCTTCGTGTGGAGCGTCACGCCGTTCGAGGCGAGCGTCGCGTGCGCGGAGAGCATCGTGCCAGAGGGCCACCTCGCGCTCGGACCGGCCGTCACGTTCGGCCCCAGCGACGCGCGATTTCAGCGCGAGCTGCCGCTCCGCGTGCCGGTCAATCCCGCGCGCATGCCCGACGCCGCGCGCTTTCGCCACGTGCGCGTCGCTCATCAGAGCCCGAGCGCACCGTCGCCGCGCATCATCCCCGTCACGAACCCGCGCTTCGCGAAGGTCGACGGGCGCTGGACGCTCGAGCTCGCGGCGCCGCGCCTCGGCACCTACCAGGCCGTCGTCGCCGAAGATGCCGGCACGAAGAAGCGCAGCCGCAGGCTGACGCACCGCGCGGTCGTCGGCGTCTCCATGGGCGGCGCGGGCGCAGCGCAGTTCGGCCTCCGGCACCACCAGCTCTTCGACGTGGTCGCGCCGCTCGGCGGCCCGGTCGACTGGACCTGGCTCGCCAACCACCTCGAAGAGAACCACCTCGGCGGCTTTCGCCCGATCAAGCCCGGGACGCAGCTCGGCGACATCGCGCTCACCAAGGCGTCCTGCGAGAAGAGCGCGGACTGCGCGCCCGACGAGACGTGCCTCGGCGTCGTCGCGGAGCCGAAAACTCCCGGAAAATGCTCGCTCTTGCCCGCGAGCGACCAGCCCTACGAGCACCCGTCGACGTTCGACAACTGGTGGTACGAATACCCGCGCGCAGGTCACGGCGGCAGCTTCGATCGCGCGAACTACATCCAGATCTTCCGCGATCTCGCGCTCATGTTCGGCAACCCGAACGGCCACAATCCCGCCGCGCTCAACCTGCCGGCGGGCGTCGATCCAAACCATCCGGCGCAGACCGGCGATCATGCGCCGGGGGAGTGCAACGTGTGGGTCGATCCGATCGACGGTCACCCGGACGAGGAGAAGCAGCAGCAGCTCGATCAGTCGTGTCCCGTCGACCGCTGCAGCCACACGCAGGTGCTCACCGGCTACTACGACGACGAGTTCAACCCCGACGGCACCTTCCCGGTCATCACCGTGTGCGACGGCTCGCCGCAGAACGAGCTGCTCACGCCGTACGCGAACACCTGGACCGTGGCGGGCCACAACCGTCCGGTCGAGGTCGCGCTCGCGGTCGACTACGACGGCGACGGGCAGCGCGACGAGCTCGAGCCGATGATCCGCGCCGGCCACGAGCCGTGGGACGACTGGGGCACCGATGAGACCCCGAGCGTGCTCGAGCCGGGCTACGGCGTAACGAACCTCGATCCGAGCCTCGACGACTACGACGCGCAGTACAACCCGACGGGCACGGAGAAGAACCACCGCTTCGAGGCGGGCGAGCCCTTCCGCGACTTCGGGCTCGACGGCGTCGCGGGCACGAAGACGAGCCCCTACGATCACGGCGAAGGCGACGGCGCGTTCACCGCGGCCGCCGGGCTCGAGCGGATGTGGGACTACGACCCGCACAGCATCGTGCGCGGCTGGTCGAAGGCGGTACCCGTGCCGGTCGACGACGACGCGCTCGGACGCATCGATTTCTGGACCGACGGCGGCACGCGCGATCTCTTCAACTTCGCGGTCGCCGCGCAGGAGCTCACCGGCACGTTCACCGCGCGCGGGCGCGACGCCGCCTACTTCAGCGAGCTGTCGGCGATGCCCGGCCTCGATCCGGCGAGCCCCAACGAGTACGACCCGGCGAACATCGTCTACTCGGACCTGCAGGGCGTCATCTACCACCGCTACGGCAAGAACGAGCCGAGCGAGAAGGATCTCGAGAACGGCTCGGGGCAGCACGTCGGCACGGCGAACGAGATCGCGACGCGCATCCAGTCGGCCCTTTACTTCATGGGCTCACGCTGGCCCGACGCGCCGCGCGCGCTCGTCGAGAACAGCCAAGAGGCGCCGGCCGAGGGCGTCGACGAGTGCCAGATCCTCGGCAACTGCACCTTCTCCTTCACCTCGAAGGGCGGCCGCACGGGCCCCGTCGCGGTGTCGCTCCCGCCGGGCTACGCGCACGCGGCGCAGCAGGGGATCCGCTACCCGGTCATCTACATGCTGCACGGCTACGGCATGACGCCCGAGGATCTGCAGGCCGCGATCGTGTTCTTCCGCAACTGGATGAACGGCGCGAATTTCAGCGGCGAGAGCCGGCTGCCGAAGGCGATCCTCGTGTACGTGGACGGCCGCTGCCGCCCGCAAGAAACGCCCGACGGAGAGGCGCGCGCCGAGTGCATCCGCGGGACGTTCTTCACCGACAGCATCCGCCCGGACGGCCCGCAGATGGACCAGTGGTGGCTCGAGCTGATGGACCACGTCGACAAGAATTACCGCACCATGGGCGAGAGCGTCGTCGAGTCGATCGACTGAGCGCGGCGACGTTCTGATTTTCCGCCGCTCGCTTGCGGCGCTCACCGCGTGTCGTAGCAGTCGAACCGCCACCGCGTCTCGCCGTAGCTCTCGCTCGCGGCGAGCGGCACGAGCTTCGCCGATGCCGGAGGCTCGAACGTGGTGCCGGCCGCTTCGACGGGGCGGCTCGCGCGCGCGGCGATCGCCTCCACGCACGCGTGGCCCGAGTCGACGCGCATGCGGTACTCGAACTGATCGAGGTACCCGTCGACGCCGACGATCCGGACCGCCGTCGCGGCCGTCGGCGTGAGCTCGAGGACCCATCCATCCGCGCGCGGATCGCATGGCGCGAGCGGCGGCGCGAGCAGGTTCGCGTCGATGCGGAGCGGCTCGCCGAGCGAACCGTCGCTCAGCTCGACCGGCAAGAGCGACCATCGCGCGCCGAGCTCGGCGCCTCCCTCGTCGGCGGGGGCCGTCACGAGGAGCGCGAGCCTGTCGCCCGCGGCGCGCCGCACGAGCGACACCGACGCGAGCGGCTGATTCGCGGTGCCCGTGACGCGCGCATGCATGGCGACGAGGCGCACGCCCATTCCATCGGCGCGATAGAGCTCGATGCCGGACGAGCCGCCGTCGACGATGAAGTACCACGCGTCGCCGACGCGCACGGCGCCCGCGTCTGCCGGCCGCCGCAAGTAGGGCATGGTGGGGATGCGCACGACCGGCCGCCCCTCGACGGCAGAGAACAGCTCGCACGGGGCGACGCCCCCCTGGCACACGCTGACGAGCGCCGCCGTGCCCGCGCTGTCGAGCAGCGCGTTCCACCGCCAGTAGCCCATGTGCCGGCGCGCTCCGAGGGCGGCGGCCGCGCTGTCGGCGTCGCCCCACGGTGGGCGCGTCGCGTGGGTCGCGCGCACACGCCCGCTCGGATCGAAGCGATCGTCGAAGCGCATGAGCCACGAGCCGGTGCGCGTCCAGTCGGCGCCCGTCGGCCCCCACACGTAGCCGTGCGCGGAGACGAGCGAATATCCGAGCGTGCCCTTGTCGACACCGACCTCCGCTTTTCCAAGGTGCGGCGGCGGCTGGCCGCGAAACGCGCTCCACGCCGAGCCCTCGTCGACGACACCCTCGCCGCTCGCCTCGGGCGCGGGCTTCCCTGGCTTGCGCGCGCTCGGCACGAAGCGGCACGCGAGCTCGACGCTCGGCTCTACGGCGATCGACGCCTCGCGCTCCTCCGGCGCCGGAGCGGTCGGCATCTCCTTCTCGGTGTCGCCACCCCAGCCGATGCGCACCCAGCCGCGCAGCGCGCACCCCACCGCCGAGCACCCGCGCGTCCGGCCGTCGCGCGCCGACTCTGGCAACTTCGGCAGCTCGAAGCGCCGAAACGTCGCGCCGCCGTCGTGACTCTCGAAGCCGACCTCACTCGCGGGCATCGCGAGCGCGTACGGTCCCGAGACCAGCACGTCGCCGCCACGATCGTAGACTTCGCCAAACGACAGCTTGCCGTCGAGTCCGACGGTCACGCCAACGACGCGCCCGCGCGCTTCGATCCAGCCGGCGAGGCTCTTCGGATCGCGCTGGAAAAATCCCTCGAGCCAGACGCCGCGCTGGGCGAGCTTGGTCGCGGGCGAGGTGTCGTCGGGGTACGAGAGGGCGATCGATTTCACGTCGTTGCCAGTCACGAGACTCAACGTCGGAGGCGCGCCGAAGCGAGGCGGGATCAGGATGGCGGTGCGACCGTCGGTGAGCGCGACCACGCGCTCGGAGCCGAGATCGCCACGCACGACCACCTCGCGCCGCGAGCCGTCGACTCCGAGCACGCAGTAGCTTCGCGCCGCGCGCTCGCCAGAGTTGCCCTTGCTCGAGGTCTTCGCCGCGGTCGCCGGCTCGGGCGCGCTCTTTCCGGCGGGTACGTGGGGGCCGCGGCCCGCTGCTGGCTTCGCGCTCGAAGACTTCGCACTCGAAGGCTCGGCGCCCGCAGCCTTTCCGTCCGTGCTCCCGTCATCGCGCAACGCAGCCGCGTCGGAGTCCTCCGGCGGGGCCGGGCTCGCGTCCCACGTCGGCTCGTCGTAGGCAGAATGTTTGTCGTCGCAGCTGCCGCGAACGACCAGCGCGCCATTGTGGCTCGACGCCACGAAGCGCGGGCGGGAGAACTCGAGCACCGGCGCGAGCGAGAGCGGCGCTTTGTACGCGTAGATCGTCGTCGTTCCCGCCGGCGCCCCGCACACGAAGCCGAAGCCCGTGCCGAGGCGCACACCGTGACAGCTCGCGGCCCTGCCTTCGTAAGCCTCCCTTGCGTGCGCGAGGATCTTGCCGTCGGGCAGGCTCACGCGCACGAGCGCCCCCTCGTACGCGACGACGGCGCTCGACGGCCCGTCGGGATAGCCGTGCTCGACGGCGCGTCGCAGCGCGTGCTTGCCGAGCGGGCTCGCCTTGCGAGGCGATGCGTCGCGCGCGTCGTCCTCTTCGTCGGTCGCTGCGCCGCCTCCGTCGCTGTCCCGCACGAGCTCGAGCGAGCCGTCCGCCGCGAGCCGGTACGCCCCTTGGTCGCTCAACACGAGCGGATCGCCCGCGGATACCGTGACGGATCGCACCGTCGCCGCGATGGCGAGCGGCCGCCAGCTCTCGCCCGCGTCGAAGGTCGCGAGCGGTCCGCGAAGATCGGCGCTGACGACGGCGCGCCAGCCATCGGCGAACGCCATGGCGCCGAGCGAGCTCGCGGCGGGCAGCGGCCCGAGCGGACGGAGCGAGCCATCGTTGGCGTCGATGGCGACGATGGAGTTGAGGCGACCGCGCAAGTAGAGCCGATCGAAGCCCGCGATAATTTCTTCGCTCGGACGCGCGATCGCCGCGAGCGGTCGCAGGCTCCCCGTGAAGGTGTCGGCGCGCCAGAGACGCGTCCCGCGGCTGTCGGACACGTGGAAGAGCCACCCGCCGAGCAGCCGCTCCGGCAGCGCTTGCGCCGTCACTGCCGCGGAGCCGAACCGCTCGACGGCACGCTCCACGCGCCCGTCGTCGAGCACGCGCGCCCGAACGCCGCCGAGCAAGTAGAGCCTCGCGCCCGCCTCGACGAAGCCCGGCGCGACCTCATCCGCGTCGATGTCCGGCACGAGACGAGCCGGCGTGACGAGCTCGCGATCGCTCGCCATTGCTGCAACGCCGAGAGCCGCTTTGCTGCCTGCCGCAGTCCCCGCGCTCGTAGGCGATCGCCGCGCGTCTTTCGCGCACGCCGCAAAGGCGAGCGCAGCGAGGATGGCGAGCCTGACGCGCATCGCGATCATTTTAGCAGGCGGTTGCAAAACGGACCGAGTCGGCGCGCCGAGGCGCC
>SYFR01000456.1 GCA_005800325.1 Myxococcales bacterium
AAGTACGCCAACCTCGACAAGGTGAACCCCGGCTCGGTCACGCTGAGCGGCGCCCTCATGCTGCGCCACCTCGGCTGGGACGCGGCGGCGGACCTCATCGAGAAGGGCATGGACGGCGCCATCGGGGCAAAGACCGTGACCTACGATTTCGCCCGCCTCATGGAGGGCGCGAAGGAAATCCGCTGCTCGGAGTTCGCCACCGAGATCATCCGCCACATGGGCGGCTGAAGCCAACGGCGTGTGCGGCGAGTGACCTCCGTCCGAAGCAAGGTGACCATTTTCGCGCCCGAGAACGGGGCGAGGGCAAGATCGAAATGGACAACCAGGATCTCTTACGCCGAGCGCTCGCGACGCCGCTCGAATCGACCGCACTCGACGTGCTCGGTCGCAAGTACGAAGGCAAGGTCCGGGACTCGTACGTCACGAACGATGGGCGCCGCTACATCGTCACGACGGACCGCATCAGCGCCTTCGACCGCGTGCTCGGCACGCTGCCGCTGAAAGGACAGCTGCTCCAGTGGGTGAGCGCCTTCTGGTTCGACCTCACGAAAGACGAGGTGCCGAACCACGTAAGATGCGTGCTCGATCCGAACGTGATGGAGGTGAACGAGTGCACGCCGCTCGGCGCCGAGCTCATCGTCCGCGCGTACGTCACCGGTGTCACCGACACGAGCTTGTGGACGCACTACGAGCGCGGCGAGCGCGTGTTCTGCGGCCACCGGTTGCCCGAGGGGCTGCGAAAGGATCAGCGGCTCGAGCGCCCGTTGCTCACGCCGAGCAGCAAGGCCCCGAAGGGTCAGCACGACGAGTCGCTGTCGCGCGAAGAGCTCATCCGGCGCGGCGCCATCACGGCTGAGGACTTCGACGCTGCCGAGGCGATCGTGATGCGGCTCTTCGCGATCGGCCAGGCGCACTGCGAGAAGCGTGGGCTCATCCTGGTCGACACGAAGTACGAGCTCGGCAAGGACGCGAGCGGACGGATCTGCGTCATCGACGAGGTGCACACACCCGACTCCTCGCGGTTCTGGATGGCCGACAGCTACGAGGAGCGCTTCGCGAAGCGCGAGGCACCGGAGTCCTTCGACAAGGAGTACGTCCGGCGCTGGCTGAGCGCGCTTGGCTTCAAGGGGGATGGGCCGATCCCCGCGATCCCGGACGACGTGAAGATCGAGGCGGTCGTTCGCTACCTCGCCGCGTGCGAGCGCATCGTCGGCGCGCCGTTCGTCCCCGATCTGGAGCCGCCGGCCGCGCGGATGGCGAAGAATCTCGGGATCGCGTGAGGGACGCATCATGAAAGCGACTGTCTACGTTCGACTCAAGGGCGAGGTGCTCGATCCTCAAG
Source organism: Myxococcales bacterium (assembly GCA_005800325.1). GTDB lineage: Bacteria > Myxococcota_A > Polyangia > Polyangiales > Polyangiaceae > SYFR01. The sequence goes on from SYFR01000456.1 coordinate 1,343, forward strand.
GGGAGGCCGTGCGTCGCGCGCTTCTGGATCTGGGCCTCGCCGGGATCCGCGGCGTTCGCATCGGCAAGCTCATCGAGATCGAGCTCGAGGGCGGCGACGCAGAGGCTGCTGAGAAGCAGCTCGCGAAGGCGGCCGACGCGCTCTTGTCGAACCCGGTGACCGAGGACTACGAGGTCGTCGTTCGGTAGCGGGCCGAATCAGGATTTCACCACGTAGCGGGCCACGAGCTCGCTCGCGCAGCCGAGCGTCGAGAGCGCTCGGGCGAGCTCCGGGCGGTGGATCGAGACGAGGGTCGGCATCCCGCCCGAGAAGCCGAAGAGCGAGACGAAGTCGACGCCGCTGTCGAACGGCGCCGCGAACGTCGCGGTGTCCGGCTCCACGACGACCGCCATCTTTGACTTGGCCTGGCCGAGCAAGAGGAGCCACGTTTTGTCGAAAGGCGCGCGCGCGTCCGCCGGGCCGATGTCCACGAGCACGAGCTCGCTCGTGACTTGTTCGTAGCCGAGGGCCAAGCGCTCGGCTTCGCGCTCGCGCGGCTCGAGCTCGCTCGCGGCGGCGGCGATCCGCGCTGCCGACGGTGCGTCCGTGAGGCCCGACGTGAGCAGCGTCAGGACGTCGAAGGCGAGCGACTCGTCGCGCGTCTTGGCGCGAATGGCCCGATCGATCCTCGCGGCCGTCTCGCTCGGCGTGCCGATGCGCGTGTCGATGGCGCGGGCGTCGTCGTCGCATCCCGGATAGGGCTCGACGCCGCCGCGGAGCCACTTCGCGGCGCTGGCGATGCCGTCGAAATCCGTGTGGCACACGATGGTGTCGATGGCGCCAATGCCGCGGACGAGCTCCGGCGTCACGAGCTCGGGGCAGGCGCCGTGCTCGGCCTTGCTCGTGAGCACGAAGCGCGCGTCGCCGGTGAAGCTTCTGTGGTGGACGCTGTCGTGGTGGTCGATCCACGCGGCGAGCCGCGCGCCGAGCGCATCGATGAAGCGCTTCGTCGTGTGCAAGAACCCGTGCTTGTGCCCGCCGCTCTCGGCGGCGAACGCGATGTCGAGCACGACCACGCGCCCGGGCAGCACCCCGGGGCGCGGCAAGCTGCGCGGCGTGCCGAAGGCGATCGACACGCCGTCGAGCGTCTTCAGCTCGCGTGGGCTTCGAGGCTGCTTCATCTCGTGGAAGTGCAGTAGTCTGCCGAGTCCGTGAAGGCACGAAGCGTCATCCTGTCGGCGTGGCTCGCGTCGCTCGTGCCGTCGACCGCGAGCGCGCAAACAGCGCGGGCCGCATCCGAGGGCGAGGCCGGTGCGCCCCCGGAGACTACGGTCGCGGTCGAGCACTGCGCGGCGACGGCGCGCTGCCGCACCCACGCGCTCGCGCTTCCGGCCACGCTCGGCAAGCACGCGGTCGAGCCCATCGCGCTCGCCGGCGGAGTCAACGTGACGCTCGTCACGGCGCCGGCCGCGGACGGCACCGGGCGCTACGTCGTCGTGCTCGCCGAGGACGGCGTCAGCGTCCTCGAGCTGTTGCGCGGCTACGTCGAGCGACCGCGCGATGGCGAGCCGGGCGAGCGCAAGGAGAAGGTCCTTCTGCGCGAGGCGGGGCCGGCGGGCCACGAGACGCTCATTGTCGGCACGCGCTACGAGAGCGCGACCGCGTGCGGCCTCCCTGTGGTCATGAATGCGAAGCGGCTCGAGCCGGGGACGCTCGAGTGGCAACCGCGGGAAAATCTCGTATTTTCTGCGGCGGACCGCGCACGGATGACGCCGCTCTTTGCGGTGCGCGCGCCGTCCGCGTGGTCGCCGGCGCTGCCACGCCTGCTCATGAGCCGCGTGTCTTCGAGCGCGGCTTCGGGCACGCACGGAGCGCTGACGGACGGGCGGCTCGAGACGAGCTGGGTCGAGAAGGGCAGTGGCGCAGGCTCAGGCGAGCTCGTCGTGATGGCCGCGTCGAGGCACGTGCCGATCGAAGGATTTCAGCTCGTAGTGCGCGCGCACAGTGGCGAGCGGCGGCCGGCCCCGCGCACCTTTCAGCTCGCCACCGACAGTGCCGTCTTCTCGGTCACGATGCCGGAGGACGCCTGGCTGTCCGAGAGCGGCGCGACCTACGACGTGCGGCTCCCCGCGCCCGTCGCCACCGAGTGCGTGGCGCTCGTCCTCGATGGCGCGTATGCGGGCGGCCCCGACGATCTCGGCATCGCCGAGCTGCGCGCGATCACCTCACTCGATGACGCGGGCGCGACTCCAGCGGCGCTCGTGCGGCTCCTGGACGGCAGCCTCGCTAGCTCGCTCGCGGCGCGCACGCTCCTCGAACGCGGGGGGATCGAAGCGCTCGGCGCCATCGCCAGCGCCTACACGAGCCTGAGCGCGAGTGGCAAGGAGCGAGCGCTCTCGGTCGCGGAGAGCGGCGGATGCCTGGAGTCCGCGGCGTTCTTCGTCGACCGCCTCGTGGGCGCCGGCCAACCTGCGTCTTGGGAGCCCGAGCTCGACGTTCCCCGTGAGCGCGCGAGCGGGTGGCTGCGCCGCTGCCGGGAATATTCGCGCGCCGCGCTCGAGGCCAAGGTAGCGAGCCGTGCCGTGGATCGCGAGCGAGGCCTCGCGGCGCGCGAGCTCGGGCTCCTCTTGCCAGGGCAAGCCGTCGGTTCGCTCGTGGCCGCGCTCGACGGCGCGTCACCGGCGCTTCGTCGCGAGCTCCGCAGTGCGCTCGGTGTTGCAGCCCGTGCACCGCGTGCGCGCACCGAGCTCGAAGCGCTGTTCGTGGCCGGCGCGTTCGACGCGAGGCCGCTCGCGGTGAAGATCGACCTTCTGCGCGCTCCGGGCGAAGACCTCGGCACCCTCGGAGGCGCGGCCGACGCGCTCGAGCGCGCAGTCGGTGCCGACCAGTCCTTTCGCACGCGGTACCTCTTACAACAGCCGCTCGGTGCGCTCGCGCGGAGGGGCGACGCGCGGGCCGCTCAGCGCCTCTCAGGGGCGCTGCGCTCCGACGACAGCGCGCATGTCCGCGCACGCGCCGCTGCGGCGGCCGCGGGAGCCCCGTTGACCATCGACGCCCTCGGCGGCGGCTTGCGCGATGCGAGCCCGCGCGTCCGGGCAGCCGCGCTCGGCTCGCTCACGAACGAGGAGCTGAGCCTGTCCGGGGCGACGGTCGAGCGCATGCGCGTGCTCGTCGCCGACGATGCCTGGACGTATGTTCGAGAGGCCGCCGCCGAGGCGCTCGCTCGACGTGCTCGGGAGTCGGGGCAGCGCGCGGAAGAGCTCGATGCGATCGATCGCTCCCTGTCGGGCGCGCTCGAGGACCAAGCGCCCACCGTGCGCCGCGCCGCGCTGCTCGCCCTCGCACGCCGCAACAGCCGCGCGAGCGGCAAGGCCATTCACCGCGTCGCGAGCGATCCGCGCGAGGCGGTCTCGGTGAGAGCGTCGGCGGTCCGCGCCCTCGGCGAGCTCTGCCATGCGGACGCAGGCGAGCTCCTCTACAAGCTCGCATATCGGCTCGCGGCGCCGCAGCTCGCTTACGACGAGGAGCTCGGGCTCGCGGCGCTCGAGGCGCTCGGCACGCTGGGCCCTGCCGATCTCGGCGAGAAGCTCGCGCCCCTGGCTGTGACCAAGGGGGTCAGAGCTCTCGTGCAGGAGCGCGCGCGCGCCGCGATGGCGACGACCGGGCGCTGCGGAGACCGCCCGAATCGCTGAGCTTGGGTCGCTGAGCTTGGGTCGCTGAGCTTGGGTCGCTGAGCTTGGGTCGCTGAGCTTGGGTCGCTGAGCTTGGGTCGCTGAGCTTCGGGAGGTGAGCTCCCGGGCGGTCAATCCGGCGTCGGCGGGATCACGACCTCGTTGATGGACTGCACGCTCGCGCCAGCCGGATAGGCGTACGACACGTATTGCGTCATGAACGAGGCATAGCCGCCCCAGCCCCACACCGTGAGCCCGAACGCTACGGCGCTCGAGATCTCGTGGCGTCCATTCGAGCAATTGCCCACGTTCTGAAAATCGCCGGTGACGAGGTCGATGCGCGTGTACTCGAGGTCGCCGAGCGGCTGCCACCCCGTGAGCGGGCCCGCGCAGTCGAGCGTGACGTCGGCGAACTCGCCACTCTTCTTCGACTTCTGGCGCGTCACGACCAGGCTCGTCTCGGAGTAGGTCGGATCGGTGAAGAACACGTAATTGTCGAGGTACTGGTCGACCGGTACCACGTTGACCCACTCGGGATCGCCCTCTCCCGCGCCAAACCCGCCCAGGGCCGGATCGTCCGCGCCGGTCATGTATTGCGCGACATAGAACGGGTGGTCCTTGTCTTGGCTCGTGACGAAATACGGCCCCGTGCCATTGAACTCGAAGACCTGACCCTGCCCGAGGACGCCCGGCGCGCCCGGGGGCGCCGCGGGTGTGAAGGTCAACGTCGTGCCGTCGACCGCGCCGATGATGCGCCAAGGCGGACTCTCTTCGGCGATGGCCGTCTTGCGATTGCGGTACCGGACCATCGCATAGCGATTGCCAAGCGCCTTGACCGGCGGGATCTGCTGGTGCGCGGAGTCGCACGCCTCGACGGTGACTGGCACGTTGAGGCAGCTGGCGCCTCCCCAAACACCCACCGCCTTATTGGCCTGAATCGGGCTGCCAGTGAGCTCGGCCGGCTGGGAGATCTGCAGGTATTCGCCGGCCTTCAGCTGGTAGGTGACAGGCGTATTCGCGGCCGCCGCAGCGACGTTGGAGCCCCCGAGAATGGCGACCTTCGGAAGCACGGTGACCTCGGTGCCGTCCTGGTACGCTAGGATGTCGAGCGAAGGCTGAGCGCCGGCGAAGGAGGCAATGACGCTCTGCTGGTACGCGTTGACTGCAATGTAGTTGGTGTCCCAGGCGCTCGTCGGCAAGAGCAGGCTCGCGCTCGTGGCGGCCGAGGGGCCACCGCCGTACGGCAGGATCGAATAGGCCACGACCGGTCGATCCGTCTTGATGTTGAACGCTTGCCCGCGTCCGGTGCCGGCGACGCCGCTCTCGCCTGGGAACGCCGACGGCGCCGGGCAGTCGGGCAACCCACCGAAGCCCATCGGCTCGCGCGACAGGAACACAATCGCGACCTCGCCGACGGGCAGCCCGCCATTCGGGTCGTAAGGGGCATATCCAAGGCCCTGGCCCTGGCCCTGCGGGATCACGATGAAGGCGTTGTTCGGGATCTTCGCGCCCTGGCGAAACACGTCGATGTGCACCGGGCTCGACCACGTATTGGCCACGTAAGCGGCGAAGCACGCGCCGCGGCCGTCGTTGATGAGGTCGGGCTTGATCGCCCAGTAGTCGCAGCCGTAGGAGCTCTTCGACGCCTCGGCCGCGCCGCACGGATCGTTGCCGCAGCCGCCGTCGAGGCAGGCGCCGTCCCCCGAGCAGGTCTCGATGACCTCGCCGTTGCAGTCGACGACCTTCTTCAGGTCCCCGGAGCACGAGAGTCCGCAGGCCGAGCTTCCGCCGGTACCGACCGAGATGCTGGAGAGATCGCCGCCGGTGCCGCTCTGGCTCGAGCCCGAGCCGTTCGAGCTCCCGGTCAGCTCGTTTTTCCTCGTGGCCGAGCATGCCGAGAGACCGAGGCTCCCCGCGCAGGCAAGCAGGACAAGCGCCGCGAATAAGACGGCCGAACGAGAACGCATCCGGGCACCGTACCACGCCTCCGCGCTCCGAAAGGGGGAGCGCGTGTTTACGGCCGCGGGACGGCGAGGGGAGTGGCCGCTCGGCCGGGCGCGAGCGCAGGTGGCGGTTACGCTGGCGAGCGTGTTGGTGAAGCGCGGGAAAATTTGCGCCACTTGGTACCGGCCCCGCGTTGCGTCCTCGATGTCGCGAGGCCCAGGCACGAAGTACGGCCGCCGGGACAGCGGTCAACGAGCGCGGCGCGCGACTCTCGGGCGCGCGACATCGTTCACGCGACCGCGGGCTGAGTGCTGCGTTACGGCGTCGCGAGAAGCGTCGCGAGCTTCTTCCTCTTTGCGTCTGCGTCGAGGCAGACGCGCGCGTGCTCGGCCTGGCTCATCCCCTCGCGCAGAACTCGGGACTCGTCGCCGATCCCGAGCACGCGCTTGCCTTGTTGCACGATCAGCCATTCGGCCTTCGGGCTGCCGAGCACGAGGCGTGCTGCGCGCTCGCCGAGGCCCTTTTCGCGCTCCCCCATGCCGCCGACCAGCGTGTCGAACGCCGCCTTCGCGCTGGCCTCGTCCGCCTCGACCTTGGCGAGCGCGCGCCACCGCGCCTGTCCATCGCGGTAATAGCCGAGGGCGCCAGCGCCCGCTCCCTTCACGTCGAGCACGTCGCTCGCCGCGTAGCGCACGCCGCCCGGGACGCGCGCCTCCGTCGGGAGCGCTCGCGCCGAGGGCGGGAGCTCGAGCGCGCCCGCGAGCGCGTTGCCGATCGCTTGAGCCAGCTTCGGCAGCAGCTCGCGGCCACGCACGTCGATCTGCTCGGCCGATGCATGCGCGTCGTTGTAGGTCAGCTCCGCGAGGTGAACGCCTCGCCATACGTAGGCGTTGCCCATGCCGAGCACCGCCGCGCCTCCGGCCTCCACCGGGACAGGGGCGCCGTCGCGCGCGGGATCGTCATCGCCCACGCTGCGCTTCGGGTACATCGCGTAGGCCTGCTCGGCGCGCTCGTAGCGTGACAAGTAGACATCGATGGTCGCGCCACCGGCTCCGCTGTCGACGTAACGCACCTGCACTGCGCGCTCGATGCCGTGCCGTTTGTAGATCTCGCCCTCGCCGTCGTAGAGCTCGAAGATGCCGTCGAGCGGGTGCTTCGCCCCGGCTCCGTAGCCTTGGTCGCTTCCGGCAGGGTCGAGACAGAAGCCGCCGACGGACTTCGGCACGAGCGCCACGTTCGACGCGTCGTTCACGCGGGCGGGCGCGTCGCAGGACGCTGCCTTTGGCTCGGGCGGCGGCGGCGCCCTTCGCTCGTCGCGATCCGGTTTGCAAGCGATGGCTGCGACGCTGACGAGCCCCAGCGCCAACAGCGAGGACGTGCGGCTCGAGCGTGCCATGGTGGGAGCTTTGCCTACGTCAGTTGCCGCTTATTCGCAAGCGTCGCTAAACTTTTCATAGCGCGCGCAACCCTTAGTCCCGAGAGCCTGGCCGCGGGCCGCCCGTCGCATGAAATGCCGCGAATCGCCGGCGATGCGCGTGGGCACGGGCATTGCTTGGCGCTCCCCCGTGGTCTTGCGCCCGAAGGACTTCCGCGCGCGCCGCTCGCGGCACAGGCGCCGGCTCGCGTCGCGACGCGGCTTCACGATGATGGAGATGCTCGCCGTCGTGGCCCTCATCGCCGTGCTCGCGGCGGGCGCGTCCCCGAGCCTCATTCAGCTGACGCGCGAGCGGCGCGTGGACTTTGCCGCGGCGAGCGTGGCCGACCTCTATCGCACCGCGCGCACACGAGCGATGGGCCGCGGGAGCGCGACGCTCGTGCGGTGGGACAAGAACGTCGCCGAGCCGACGTCGGCGATCACCCCCGGGCACTTCACGTTGCGCGAGGCGGTGCTCGGCAACGGCGGCACCGACACCATGCTGCCGGCCATGAGCTGCTTTGCGGCCGACTGGTCGAACACCGGCGTGACCAGCAAGTTCGTCGCGATGTTCGACGAGCGCCCGAAGCGCTTCAGCCCGGCCCAGGCGACCTTCCTCGACGCCGATGGCGCCGAGCAGACGATCGCAGAGGTGTGCTTCACGCCGCGAGGCCGCACTTTCTACCGCGCCTCGACCGGCGGCACGTTCAACGCACTCAACGGGGTCGTGCGCGCGCGGATGAAGAACACGAGCTCGGGCTCGTGGCGTCAGATCGTCATTCCACCGAGCGGCGCCGCGCGGGTCGTCACGGAGCTCTGAGGCGATGCCCATGGGGACCACGCCGCGATCTTCACGCCCTTCGGCTCGCGCTTCGCTGCGCCGCAGCTTCGGCTACACCGTCGTCGAGGTGATGATGGCCCTCGGCGTCCTCACCGTTGGCGCGACCGGGCTCATCGCCATGCAGAAGACCACGATCGTCGGCAACCTGCGCGCGCGGACGCTCTCGACCGCGAGCGGCATCGCGGCCACGTGGGTCGACCGCCTCAAGGTGGATGCGCTCTCGTGGCGCGCGAAGACTGCCGGGGGCACGACGCTCAACAGCACGCGATGGCTCAAGAAGGTCGGAGAGGACTTCCCGACGAAGTCCGGCGACGAGGGCAAGTGGTTCGTCCCAGCGCCCGACGCCGCCCTCAAGTATTCGGCGCTCGCCGATCTCCACGGCGTCGACTTCACCTCTACCGACAAAGACAAACAGGCCAAGGACGGCGCGTTCTGCACGCACCTCCGAATGACGCAGCTCTTGCCGACCCTGATCCGCGCCGAGGTTCGCGTCTTTTGGCTCAAGAGCCACGGCACCAACGTGAGCTCGAAGTACGCAGGCACCCTCAACGGCATGCCGCTCTGCACCGACGACGCGGGCGTCGTCACCGCCGTCGGCGCCGAAACCACCCGCTACCATTTCGTCTACATGACGACGGGATTGATTCGCCATGGCGCGCCCCTCTGATCCCAAGCCGACCGACCGGCTTCGCGTCCGGCGGTGTCGGCCGTCACGCGCTTGCCCGCGGGCTTGCCGCCGGGGCTTCACCGTGATCGAGCTCATCGTGGCGATGACGCTCGGGCTCATCGTGGCGATGGCCGCCTTCGCGCTGGCGCGCAACGCATCGCAGCTCTTCCTTCACGAGGCGCGGATCTCGGGCTCGCGGCTCGGCGCCGTGCTCGGCCTCACGCGACTTCAAGAAGATCTGCGACGCGCGTCGTTGCAGTCGTCGCCGAACGCCAAGCTCGATCCAAGCGTGTGCGCGTATTCGGTGACCTGGCCCGCGGCGCTCAAAGATCTGGCAGGGATCCGCATCGAAGAGAGCGGCTCGTCGGTGCGTCACCCGGCCGACCTCAAGGTCAGCACCGACGCGGGCCTCACGCCCGATGCGCTCATCGTCGGCGGCATGCTCGCGAGCACCGAGCACTACTCGGTGGCCGCGCTCGAGCCGACGGGCGGCGGCGGCTACGACATCTTCCTCGAGCTCGACGGCGCTTATTGGCGCACGAAGCTCGCGGCGCAATCGGGCGGCAGCGGACTCGATCGCGCGTTCGCGAAGGGTCGCTACGTCCGCGTCGTCGACGCGGATGTAAAGTCCGGATTTGGGACGATCACCGGCTTCGACGACAGCGGCACCAAGCCGCGCGTCTCGATCGGCAACACGCCGGCGCTGGCGAAGCGCGAAAAGACCGTCGTGTGCGGCTGCGAGGGTCACTGCACCGGCGCGCTCATCAGCCCGATCACGCGCGCACTGTACGATCTGCGCGCCGTCACGGCGGCCGCGTACCCGAAGTACGCGGGGATCCACTCGACCGCCGCGCTCGATGCCGCGGCGAAGTATTACAAGGGCCCCGTGGTCCCCGCGCGCACCGAGCTCGTCCGCGTGGAGCTCGATGTGGACGACGCGGAGATCGCCGGCTCGCTCGAGGTCGTCGCCGAGTACGCCGTCGACCTGAAGTTCGGCGTGACCGTGACGAAGCCCGGGAGCGCGCCCGACTACACGCCCGTCGTCACGCGGCTCGCGTTCGGCGACAAGGCCGTCTACGCGCAGACCGCCAAGCCCACCGACAACGGCAACCCGCAGTACGTCTCGGCGGTGCAGGTGCGCTTGAGCACGAGGGCTCCGTTCGGCGATCGACGCGTCGGCCTTGCGAAGACCGAAAATGGTGGCGCGTTGCGCATCAAGATCGGCGGCCCCTTGGAATTCGCGCGGCTCTCGACGCTCTCGACCGAGGTCTATCTCTCCAATCAAGCGGCGGTGGATTGGTGATTCCCAGAACGTCGACACAAGCAGCAAGGCGCGCCGCTCGGCGCTCGCGGTACGGCAGGCGCTCGCGTTGCGTCCGGCAGAGGGGCGCGGCGATCTTCGTCGTGATGCTCGTCATCACCACGCTCTCCGCGCTCGGGCTCTTCGCGGTTCGCTCGGCGAGCCTCGCCGATCTCGCTAGCGGCTATGGGCGCCAGCTCGTCCAGACGCACTACGTCGCCGACTACGCTGTGCTCTCGCTCGCCGCCGATCTCGGGATCGATCCGAACAAGCACGTGCAGAACATGGAGCTCGGCAAGGGCTGCCTCGGCATCACCAATCAAAAGAAGCCCACCTGCGCGCGCTACTCGCTCGACGATCTCCAGAAGAACCTCGAGAAGCACGACAAGACGAACAAGGTCCTCGAGCCTACGGCGGGCACCGTGCCGGGGAGCCTCGGCGCGAAGAACGTCGAGGGCGACATGAAGATCGAGCTCACCGACCGCCATCCTGCCTGGCCGCCGCTCGAGGGCAATCAGGTCAACGAGGCCCCCGGCGGCGCGATGCTCACCTACGTCATGGTGACCGTGTCGGCCGAAGGCATGGTGCGCCCCAAGCAGGCGACCGACGGAAAGTGGGACACCGCGACCGCGACGGCCGCGTCGATCGGGCTCTCTCGCGCGCACCTCATCATCGGCCCGGTCCCCACGCGCTGAGCGCGCCAATTCAGATCAGGCACTCCGAAGTTGACGCGTTACCCGTTACGCGAACCCGTACTCCCGAAGGCGTGACCATGGCGAACCGAAATACCATCAAGGCAGGCAGGGTCCTCGCGGCGGCCGCGTCGCTGGCCACGTTCGCGGCAGCTACGCTCGGCGCGCGCAACGCCCGGGCGCAGGCGGACATCAATCCGCCGCTGCCGAACGTCGTCCTGCTCGTCGACACCTCGGGCTCGATGGAGGAAATGTCCGACGGCACGTTGCCGAAAACCTGCAGCGAGAGCTCGGGCACGACCAGCGACATGAACAAGTGGACGACCCTGCTCGAGGTGCTCACCGGCACCGTGAAGGGCCGCACTTGCTACAAGATGGAGCGCAACACGAGCGAGTTTCTCAAGGAGTACCGCGTCGACAGCAAGGAGCCGTACGACGAGGGGTACCACCTGCCTTACCACCGCATCGTGTCGAACGGCTGTGTCGCCGGCCCCGGCACCAGGCCGACGAAGATCTACGACTGGCCCGACAACGCCATCAGATTCCACAACTACAAGGACAACAACGGCGCCTGCAAGAACTGGGAGCAGACCGACGACGGCTTGCTCGATGTGTTCCGCGACCGGGTGAGGTTCGGGCTCATGACCTTCGATCCGAAGGCGAACGCCGGGACCGGGGTGGCGGGCGGCAACTACGACGCCGGCGACGGCTTCACGGGGATGTGGAGCTACTACCGCGACTGGCGCAACGGCGGCACGCCCACGCAGGGCAACCCGCCGAACTGCGTATCAAACACCCATGAGGTGGGCGTGCGCAACGAGGCCGCGCTGCCTTGGGAGGGGCGCCTCATCTCCCCCGGCCGCAGCGACGCTTCGCTCCTTCAGGTCCGCGAGATCAACGACCACATTCAAGAGGCGCTGCTCGCGCTTCGCCCCTACGGCGCGACGCCCCTCGACGGCATGATGGCCGATGCGTACACGTTCTTGCGCCTCGACAAGTCGAAGGACCCGCTCGACTCGTCGGTGTACTTCGCGCCCGCCGGCGATTCGAAGGTCTCCGGCGGCTGCCGCAAGTCGTACGTCATCGTGCTCTCCGACGGCGAGCCGAACCTCGACTTGAGGCCGCACTGCGAAGAGGCCGGCGGGAAGTGCCCGTTCAAGAAGTCGCACGAGTACGCGACCGATCTCTTCAAGCCCTCCGACTCGAACCTCATCGTCAAGACGTTCGCGATCGGCTTCGGCCTCTCGAGCACGAGCGGCACCGACTGCACGAAGCTCAACATGCCGAACGAGCCGAAGTGCACCGGCGCGACGGGCGCGCTCAAGGCGTGCTGCACGCTCGCGCGCATGGCGTACGAGGGCGGCACGACGAAGGCGTATTTCGCCGACGACGTCGCTTCGCTCAAGTCCACGCTCTCCACCGTGCTCTCGCAGATCGCGGGCGACTCGACGAGCCGCACGCTCCCGGTGTTCTCTACCGCGAGCACCACGTCGGCGACGAAGGGCCTCGCGCCGGCGGTCGCCTACCAGTTCACCTCTTCGTTCAATCCGGGCGGCGACAAGCTCTGGAGCGGCAACCTCGAGCGGCACCGCTGGATGTGCAAGACGAAGAACGGCGAGTTCGTGCCGGAGCTCCAGAAGGTCGAGAACTCGAAGGGCGACGATTTCGCCAAGAACATCAACACCGGCAAGGCGGGGACGCCGCGGCGCTTCATCACGTACATCGCGGAGAAGGCCAGCAAGGCGAAGAAGAAGGACGACGTGGGCTCGACCTGGTCGCTCCGTCCGAACCTCACGACCGATCCCGACGGCTTCGGCGTGTACAAGGGCACGCTCGTCGACGACGGGCTCAACAGCGTAAAGACCAGCCTCGGCGGCTCGCCCGCGGCGCTCGGCATCGCGACGCCGGTGCCGAAGCTCTGCAAGGACGACCTCAAGGCGGCGACCGCCACGGCCTGCACGGAGAAGCTCACGACGTGGCTCCTCGGCGGCGACAACGGCGGTGGGCTGCCGACCCGCTCGGGCGCGGAGTTCGGCGCCATCTACCACGGCACGCCGGCGGTCGTCGGCGCGCCGAACGAGCACGTGCGCGACGCGGACTACGAGACGTTCGCCAAGGACAGGGCGACGCGCCCGCTGATGCTCTATTCGACGACGACCGACGGGCAGATCCACGCGCACAAGATCGCGGCGAACAACGCGGCCGACACGATGCTCGTCGACAAGATCGAGAACAACGAGCTCTGGTCGTTCATCCCGCCCTACGCGCTGCCGGGCATCATCAGCATGTACCCGAACACGCAGAAGATCCTCTCCGACGGCTCGCCGATCGTGAGGGACGTCGTGTTCGAGCGCACCCTCGGACAGGCCAAGGCGGCCGGCACGGCGGCGGGCGCGAGCTGGTCGACGGTGATGGTGGTCGGCGGCGGCTCGGGCGGCGGCTACTACGTCGCGCTCGACGTCACCGATCCGACCAAGCCGAAGTTCCTGTGGCAGCTCTCCTCGGCGCTGCGCAACGGCAACAACGACGACAAGAATCTCAAGCTCTTCGCGGATGCCGCAGGGACGCCCGCGATCACGACGCTCGCGATGCAAGACGGCAACGCGATCAAGGAGGTCGCGGTCGCGATCCTTCCGGGCGGTGCCGGCACGCCGATCGGCGGCGCGTGCAAGAGCGGTCGCAAGTCGAAGAGCTTCACGCACATCACCGGTGCCTACAAACCGCGCACGAGCGTGCGCTGCTGGAAGGGCGGTCCGGGACGCTCGCTGTCGATCGTGCGACTGAAGGACGGCGCCATCCTCAAGACCTTCGCGCGTGACACGACCGACGTCCCGGAGGACATCAAGGCGGGGCTGGTCAAGCTCGTCAACATCGACTCGCCGCTCACCGGCACCCCGGTGCCGTACCCGAGCGGGACCGGTCAGGTCGCGAGCCGCGCGTACATCGGGGACGCGGACGGCGCGATGTGGCGCTTCGACTTCTCGGATCCGGATCCGACGAAGTGGGACGCTCACCTCGCGTTCGATGCGTATTCGCTCACGACGGACCAGTACGACTCGGGCGAGCCGGTGGCGACGCACCCGGCGATCGCGGTCGATGGCCTCGGCAACACGGTGCTCGTGTTCGCGACGGGCG
>SYFR01000457.1 GCA_005800325.1 Myxococcales bacterium
CGATGCCGACCCCGTGCTTGGAAATCACGCGCAGCCGCGGGCAGGCATCGAGCACGCGCGCCGAGAGGTACACGTGGCGGGTGAGGGCGAGCGCCGTCTCGACCAAGAGCTCGGTCTCGGGGCGCGGCACGAGCACACGCGCGTCGACGACGAAGGGGCGACCGTAAAACTCGCGCACGCCACGGAGATAAGCGACGGGCTCACCCGTGCGGCGGCGCTTGTGCAGCGCGCGGTACGCGTCGAGCTCGCGCGCCTCGAGCGGACGGGCGTGGTCGAGGATGAGCCGGACGCGGTCGCACTCGAGCACCGTGGCGAGGAGCAGCTCCGCGTCGAGCCGCGGGCTATCCCCGCCCCGCCCGCGAAGATCGTCCGCCGCCCAGGCGAGGACGCGCGCGACAGTCCACGTCTCCATTAGCTTCCGGCGAGCGCTCGCGCCGCGCGATCGACCTCCGCCTCGACGAGCGCGCGAATCGTGGTGAGCTCGGCCTCGGTCTTGGCCTCGAAGCGCAGCACCAGGACCGGCCCCGTGTTCGACGCGCGGCACAGGCCCCACGCGCCCTCGCCGAAGAGGATGCGCGCGCCGTCGACCGCGATGACCTCGTGCGTCTTCTGGAAGTGATCCCGGACGCGATCGACGACCGCGAACTTGATCGCGTCGGGGCAGTCGACGCGCAGCTCCGGCGTGGCCGCGGTCTTGGGCACGTCCGCGAGCAAGCGGCTCGGCGACTCTCCCGACTCGAGGACGAGCTCGAGCACGCGCAGCGCCGCGTAGATCGCGTCGTCGTAGCCGAGATAGCGGTCGGCGAAGAAGATGTGCCCGCTCATCTCGCCTGCGAGCAGCGCGCCCTCTTCCTTCATGCGCTTCTTGATGAGCGAGTGTCCGGTGCGCGAGACGATCTCGCGGCCGCCGCGCGCGCGAATGTCGTCGTAGAGCGTCTGCGAGCACTTCACTTCTCCGAGGATCGCCGCGCCCGGGTGCGCTCGAAGGACCGCGCGCGCGAAGAGGATCAGGAGCTTGTCGCCCCAGATCACCTCGCCCCCCGCGTCGATGACGCCGATGCGATCGCCGTCGCCGTCGAAGGCGATGCCGAGCTGCGCGCCCGTCGTCGCGACGCGCTCCTTCAGCGCCTCGAGGTTGTGCTCCACCGTCGGATCCGGGTGGTGGTTCGGGAAGCGGCCATCCATGTCGCAGAAGAGCGCCTCGGGCTCGATCCCGAACCGCGCGAACGTGCGCAGCGCGAGCGGCCCGGCGGAGCCGTTGCCGGCATCGATGACGACGCGCAGCCCGGCTGGCGATTTCGTGAAGCGGCAGCTCTTCTCGACCTCGGCGATGTAGGCATCTTGGACGTCGGTGGTCGTCATCGCACCCGCGGGCCCTTCCGTGTAGCGCGCCTCGGCAACGCGCTGCCTCAAGCCGCGCACGTCGTCGCCGAAGAGCGTCGACTTCTGGTGCATCATCTTGAAGCCGTTGTCCTCGGCCGGGTTGTGGCTGCCCGTGATCATCACCGCGCCGTCGGTCTCGAGGTGATGCGCCGCGAAGTAGAGCGCGGGCGTGGGCACGACGCCGATGTCGATCACGTCGGCGCCCGCGGACATGAGCCCGCTCGTGAGCGCGGCGAACAGCCGATCGCTCGAGAGGCGGCAGTCGCGGCCGACGGCGACGCGCAGCGCCTGATTTGCGCCGATTTTCGTGACAGCGGTCGATCGGTCACGCAGCTCGGAGGCGAGCGCGCGGCCGAGCGCAACGACGAGCTCGTCCGTCAGATCGACGTCGGCGACCCCGCGAATGTCGTACTCCCGGAAGACATGCGACGGAAACTTCATGGTCCCCGCTTAGCAGAAAGGCCCCCGCGGCTCACGCGCGCCTGCACTCGGGGCACTACCGGCTCGCGTCTTTGAAGTGCCAGCGCCCCGCGAAGAAGAAGAGCTCCCCGTTGCGGCGGCGGACGGTGGTGGGCGGCGCGTAGTACGCGTCCGGCTCGGGCAGCGACGTCCACGCTCCGCGCTGCCAGCTCCACCCGCCGTCGCCGAAGGTCCAGTGGCCGTCGAGCCACACCGCGTCGTTGCCCGGCCGCGTGGGGACGATCTCGACGCGCGCCGCGGGCGGCGGGTAGGGCACGATCACGGGGTCGCTCCCGGCGTGGGCTCCCTCGGGCGGCGTCGCGAGACGAGGCGCGCATGCGGTGGCGAACCCCGTGAGGATGAGCGCCGTGCCCGCGGCGAGCGCCGTGCCCGCAGCGAGCGCGACGGGGCCGAGCTTGGGCGCGTCGTGCCATGGCCGGCGAGCGACGAAGGGGCGCATCATCAGCCCTCGAGGAGCAGCCATCCGAAGATCCGCTCGCGTCCGATCAAGAGGCACTCGAGCGTCGCCAGGATCAAGAACGGACCGAAGGCGATGCGCGCCTTGCCGAGCCCCGCTTCCGGCTCGCCGGCGAGCGGATCGGCCTCGAGCTCGGCGAGGGCGGCCTCTCGCTCCTCCGGCGTGAGCGTCTCGAGCTCCGCGGCGATCTCCGCGCGCTCGCGCTGCACGGCTTCGGGCTCCTCGGGCATGCGCCCGGCCGCGAGCATCGCCACCGTCGCGAGCGTCCCCTGCACCGCGCCCGCGCCGAGCACGAACAGCGCCCCCGAATAGCCGAACCACGCGCCCGCGAGCATGACGAGCTTGGCATCGCCGAGGCCCATCCCCGGTTTTCCGCGCAATTTCGCGTAGGCCACGTCGAACGGGAGCCACACGATCGCGTAGCCGACGGCGGCGCCGATCAACGTGTCGGCGAGGCTCATGTCGCGGAGCGCGAACGTCGCGACGCCGAGGAGCGTGCCGCCGATGCTGATGACGTCGGGCACGATCATGTGCTCGAGATCGATGAACGCCGCGGCCAGGAGCCCGAGCGCCAGCGCGAAGCTCGCGACGAAGACGGCGAGCGCCCGCAGCGCCTCGACGTCGGGCGGCAGCGCGAGCACCACGGCCTCGACGATCGCGAGCGAAAGCACCCCGCCGGCGAGCTCGACGAGCGGGTAGCGCATCGAGATGGGCGCACCGCAGCACGCGGCCTTGCCCCGCAAGAAGAGCCAGCCGAAGACCGGCACGTTGCGGAACGCCGCGATCGGCGTCTGGCACGCGGGGCAGTGCGATGGCGGCCGCACGACGCTCATCCCGCGCGGCAAGCGGTGGATGACGACGTTGAGGAAGCTGCCCCACAGGAGGCCGAGGACCAGCGCCAAAATCCGCAGAAACAGCGGCGGAAAATCGGCGAGCACCAGCGCGGGCACCGGCCTCAGACTCCCCGCGGCTGCTCGGCGGCGAGCTTGAGCATCATCGTGAGGGCGAGCTCGAGCTCTTGTCGCGTCGGCTGCACGGGCGCCTCGGCGAGGGCGGCCTTGAGCTCGACGAGCTTCGCGCCGAAGGTCTGGTACTGCTGCCGCACGCGCTCGCTCGGCGCGTCGAACATCCACCGGCGCACGATCTCGCGGAGCTCGTCGAGATCGCTGCCGGCGAGGAGCTGCGCCATCTGCGCGGCCATCGGATCGGGTGGGCTCGAAGGGACGTCCGGCACGCTCGAGGAGCTTACTCTGCCGCACGCCAGTTGCCCAACGATGGGCGGCGCGAGCGTGCAAGGCTCGCGGATCCGCGATAGAGAGCCCGTGTGACGGCGTTCGTGCGCGCTCTGGCATGCTCGCTCGCGCTCCTCGCTGCCTGCCGTGGGGAGCGCGGCGAGGGAGCCCGCGCGCAAGCCGGCGCGTCGAGCACGGCGCTGATGGACGCAGCGGACGAGGCGCCCCTCGCGACCTCCGCGGCGCATCGCACCGGGAGCGCGGAAAAAGCGGGCGAGCGCGTCGCGATCCCCGCCGGGAAATTCTTCGCGGGCAGCACCCCCGGAGATCCGGGTCGCGATCCGACGCTCGAGGCGGCGAGCCTCGAGGTCGAGCTCGGGGCCTTCGAAATAGACAAGCTCCCGCACCCCAACGATCCGAAAAAGCCCCCCATTTTCGGCGCGGATCGCGACCAGGCGAGCGAGCTCTGCGTCGCCGCCGGGGGCCGGCTCTGCACCGAGCTCGAGTGGGAGCGGGCATGCAAAGGCGTCGAGGGCGAGGCCTACGCCGGCGCCGCCGCGTTCGCGCCCGGCTGCGCCAAGAACCCGGAGACGTGTGCCAGCGGCTTCGGCGTGCTCGCGATGGGAGGCGCGATGCGCGAATGGACGGCGAGCGACGTCGCGCCCATCAAGGGATTTCGCACCCACGCTGCGGCCGCGGTGCGAGGCGCGCGCGCCGACGCGGCGGACGTCGATCACCGCTGCGCCCATCGCGTGACCGTCGATGCGGATAGCAGCGCGCCGGATCTCGGATTTCGCTGCTGCTACGGGGCGCGCGACGCTGCCACGATCCCGTCGCCCGAGCTCGGCGCGCCGTTCCAAGAGACCTCCTTCCCGCCAGACCGGCTCGCGGCCCTGTTCGCGTCGAACCCGAAGCTCGAGGCCTTCGCGAGCGAAGTGAAATACTTCCGCAAGGAGGCTGCCATCGCGACGGTGCGGAAGCGTGGCGAGTCGCGCGCGCCCGACGCCGCGGCGCCGGCACCCGCTGACGTGCTCACCACCTCCCCGCTCTTGTGGAATCCGGTCCCTGGCGAAGAGCTCCTCGTCGTCGCCGGACAGTCCGCGGGCGATCGCGCGTTCGTCGTCGTGTTTCACCGCCTGTCCGGAGAGCGGCTCCGCGTAGCGGCGGCGTTCTTGATGGAGGCCGAGCAAGGGCCGATCGTGCTGAGCTACAACCCGAACGTCCGCAAGAAGCTGGGCTGGGCGATCTGCTGGGAGTGCTCGGGCGAGGCGGGCAACATCAGCTACCGCAACGAGAATCGCGTCGCGATCACGCAGAAGTGAGCGCTGCGCCGCGATCACGCAGCAGTGAGCGCTGCGCCGCGATCACGCAGCAGTGAGCGCCCCGTCGCGATCACGCAGCAGGGAGCGCTGCGTCGCGCTCCGGCCGGGGCTCAGCTCGGCTCGAGCGGCAGGGCGAGGGCGATCTCGCTCTGCTCGCCTTCCCCGCCGAGGACGAGCTCGATCCCGAGGCACGCCGCCGCCGCGCTCGCCGTGTGCAGCCCCGCGCCGCGCCCGTAGCGCGTGCCGACGGAGCGCGCGCCGCGCAGCTGCCCCTCGACGCCGACCGCATGCTCGCGCAGCTCGGGAGCGATCGCGCCGCCGTGGTCGCGCACGATGACCGACGCGCTCCCATCGTGTACCACCACGGCGATCGTCACGACGCTGCCGTTCGGTGCGTGCTGGATGGCGTTGGCGATGAGGTTCTCGAGCGCGAGCGCGAAGAGGGCGCGGTCGGTGCGGACGAAGAGCTCTCGCGGCGCGCCCTCGAAGGCGAGCCGCGTCCCGAGCTGCTGCGCGCGTGAGCTGCACGCGGCGACGACCTCGCGGCACACCGGCTCCAGCGCGAGCTTGAGGGCGGAGAAGCGCTGCTCGGGATCGCGCGCGAAGAGCTCGAGGTTCGCGAGCACGAGCCGCAAGGCGTCGCACGCCACGGCGGAGTCTGCGAGCGCCTCCTGCGCCTCGGCGGTCATGGGCGCGGTGCGATTTCGCGCGAGCGTGCCGCGCGCAAAATCGAGGTTCGTGATGACGGCCGAGAGCGGATTGCGCAGATCGTGCACGGCGAGGCGCGCGAGCTTGCGGAGCGCGTCGGCGACGCGAGCGTCACTCACCGGCGTTCAGGCGCGCAGCCACCCGCTCCCGCAAGAACGTAGTGATCTTCTCGCGGACCTCGTCGCGCCGCTCGAGCGGAACGATGTGCGTCGTCCCGGGGAGGACGACGAGCTCCGCTCCCGGGATCGCCGCTGCCATGTGCTCGGCGCGCTCCGGCGGCGTGAAGGTATCGCGCTCTCCGGCGAGGATCAGGACGGGCACGTCGATCGCGGGAAGGAGATCCTCGGCGGTGTCGTCTCCGACCGAGCGCAGCATGCGGAGAAACATCCGCAGATCGAGGCTCACCGCGTGCTCCATATACGGCATCAACGCTGCGGGATCGACGCCCGCCGCGACCTCGCCGCTCGCGAGGGCCACGCGGGTCGCGGTCGCCGGCGGCAGGTTGCTCCACAGCGCGCGCGCGAGCTGCGGGTGTCGCTCGACGCGCTCGATGAGGCCCGGCAGCGTCCGAGCGAGCGCGTCGCTGCCGCGAAAGGTGTGCGTCACGCGCCCGGGCGCACCGCAGATGAGCACGAGCCCCGCGATCCCTTCGCGCCGACGCCGGTAGCCTTCGAGCGCGACCTGGCAGCCCATCGAGTGACCGAAGAGGACAACAGGGCCGCGCACTTTGGCCGCGCGCACCGCTTCGAGATCGTCGACGAGCGCGCCCCTGTCGACGCGGTCGGGATCGGCAGGCGCGTGGCTCCGGCCGTGCCCGCGATAGTTCCAGTGCGTGACGTCCACCGACGCCGCCAGCTCGTCGGCGAGGTAACGCCAGACGAAGCCGTCGCACGCGATCCCGTCACACAGGAGCGCCGACAACGACGCCACGCCCCGCGCTTGCGACTGCGACGAGGTGCTCGACGCCTCAGTCGTCCGAACGTAGAGCCGCGTGCCGTCGCTGCTCGTGACGAACGACTCTTGCCAGCGTGGCGCGGCCATGGCTCTCGCCGCGGAGGGCCGGCCTTCGGTCGCGTGCCGGCCTTCGGTCGCGTGCCGGCCTTCGGTCGCGTGCCGGCCTTCGGTCGCGTGCCGGCCTTCGGTCGCGTGCCGGCCTTCGGTCGCGTGCCGGCCTTCGGTCGCGTGCCGGCCTTC
>SYFR01000458.1 GCA_005800325.1 Myxococcales bacterium
AGCGGCGGCGGAGCCACGTCCGTCGGGCGGTCGAAGGGCCGAAGGATCGCGACCCACGCGGCCAAGGCAGCGAGCCACAGCGCCGCGATCCCCGCGAGCCGCGCCGGCGCGAGGCCGAGACGCCACAGCCTGTCCGTCGTCACCAAGCTGCCATACCGCCGCCCCGGCGCGCGTCAAGCGCGAGCGTCAATCTTCCGCGATTCTGCAAGGGCTTTCCGCCGCGATGCGCGAGCGGCCGCGTGTTAGCGTTGCGCCGGCGTCGGCTCGGAGCGACCGGCTGGGGGGCAAAGAAAATCATGGCAAGAAAACGAGGCAGCCAGCGACCCACGAGCGACTCCAAAGACGCGCGCCACGCAGCGCTCGAAGGCGCGCTGGCCGCGGCCGAGGCGTCGCCCGGCGACATGGCCGCGTGGGATCGGCTCGAGGACCTCGCGGCCGCGGTCGAAGAGCCCGACGGCGTAGGCGCGCTCTACGCGCGGATGCTCGATGCGTCGCTCCCGAAGGTGACGGCGGCTCAGCTCACCGAGCGCAGCGTCCGATTTTACGACGAGTGGTTCGGCGACACGCCGGCGAAGGTGAGCGGGCTGCTCGGGCGGATCTACGAGCTCGACGCGAGCGCGGCGTGGGCGTTCGAGCGGCTCGTGATGCTGCTCACGTCCCAGGGGCAGTGGGACGAGCTGCTCGGCGTGTACGATCGGCGGCTCGCGACGACCGACGACGTCGCGGTTCGGCGGCGCTTGCTCGAAGATGCCGCGCAAGTCGCGAAGGACTTCGCGGAAGACGGTGACCGCGCCGCCCGCTACGTCCAGGCGGAGCTCGCGCTCGAGCCGGACAATGCGCAGCTCGCGGGCTCGCTCGAGCGGCTGCTCGAACGGCAGGGAAGGCACGCGGAGCTCGTCCTTCATTGGGCCTCGCGGCTCGAGCGGCTCGGCACCGAGGACGCGCGCGAGCTGCGCCTCAGGATGGCGGCGACGCAGCGCGAGAAGCTCGACCAGCCCGAGCGCGCGGTCGCGACGCTCGAGGTCGTTCTTGCCGAAAGCCCAGGCCATCGCGCCGCATGCACCGAGCTCGAGCGGATCCTCACGTCCGAAAAGGCCGCGCTCGAGGTTCGCCGCGGCGCGCTCGGACTTCTCCGACAGGCGCACGTCGCGGCGGCGCGGAGCGATGAGCTCATCCGTGTGCTCGAGTGCGCGCTCGGGTTCGTGGTCGACGACGGCGAGCGGCGCGCGTTGAACCGTGAGCTCGCGATGCGACTCGCGGTCGCGGGCCGCGAGCTCGACGCGCTGAACCAATACCGCGAGCTCGTGACGGGCGATCCCCACGACGCGGATGCGCGACGGCAGCTCCGTACGCTCGCGGCGCGGGCGCGGCGGCCCGACGTGCTCGCCGATGCGCTCGAGGCCGCGGCCAACGCGTGCAGCGACGCCGAGGTCGCGATGACGACGCGGCTCGAGGCCGCGGAGGTGCGCCACCGGCAGCTCGAAGACGTCGACGGAGCCGCCGCCCTTTACGCTCGCGTCGTCGCCGACGAGGCCCGCTCACCTTCGCACGCGCTGTCGGCCGCGCACCGCCTCCGTGAGCTCTACGCGAGCGCCGGCGAAGAAGAAAAGCAGCTCGAAGTGCTCGAGCACCTCGCGCGCCTCGAGCCGTCGGCGTTCGTGCGGCGCAACGTCGAGACCCAGGCGGCGCGCCTGTCCGATCGGCTCGGCGACGTGGATCGGGCGCTGTTGCGATGGCGTGACGTCCTCGCGCTGGAGCCGACCGATTTCGAGGCGCGCACCGCGATCGTCGGGTTGCTCGAGCGCGCCCGGCGGTGGCCGGAGCTCGCGAGCGCGCTGCAAGAATGCGCCGACCTGACCGAAGACCGCACGGCAAGGCGCGCGTACCTCGTGCGACTCGCGAAGCTAGAAGACGAGCGCCTCGGCGCGCACGCGAAGGCAGCCGAGACCTGGACGCGCGTCGGCAACGAGCTCGGCTTCGACCGCGAGACCATCGCCGCGGTCGACCGGCTCCTGTCGCAGCTCGGTCGCCACGAAGAGCTCGCGCGTCTGCTCGACGCGACCGCGGAGCGAGAGCAGCGTGAGGCGGCGGCGCTCGTGGCACGGCTCGGCGCGGTGCACGCCACGGTCGGAAATCACGCGGCGGCGCTGAAGTGGTATCGGCACGTGCTCGCGTTCGAGCCGACGTCCGCCGAGGCGCGCGCTGGGCTCAGTCTCCTCTTGTCGCACGCCGAGCACGGAGCCTCCGCGTGTCACGCGCTCGCCGTCGCGTACGAGCACTGCGGCGACGCCCGAGAGCTCCTCTCGCTACTCGAGCAGCGGCTCGCTACGACCGACGATCGCCACGCGCGTGCGCGGATCCTGAGTGAGGCTTCGCGGCTTCACGCACGGATCGGTAGCCCCACGGCCTCGTCGATCGAGTGTCTGGCTCGCGCGCTCGGCGCGACCCCCGAAGACCGCGAGCTCGAGGCCCAGCTCGTGCGCTTCGCCGAGACCACCGGAACCCAAGCGGAGGCTGCGGTCGCGCTCGCTGCCGCGTGCTCGGGGATCTCCG
The DNA here is from genome assembly GCA_005800325.1 of Myxococcales bacterium. Lineage (GTDB taxonomy): Bacteria > Myxococcota_A > Polyangia > Polyangiales > Polyangiaceae > SYFR01. The sequence continues at coordinate 2,554 of SYFR01000458.1, forward strand.
ACCCGGCGCGCAAATCCGAGCTCTTTCGCCGGGCCGGCGCCTGGTTCGAAGCGTCGCTCGATGGAAGGTCCGCGCTCAATGCCTTCGAAGCCGCCGTGCTCGCGACACCAGACGACACCGAGCCCCTGCGGAGCGTCGCGCGCCTCGCCTCGCTGAGCGGCGATTTACCGCGTGCGGCGTCGGCGAGTGTCGCCGTGATGGGCTCTCGTGCGGAGCTCGATCGCGACATCGTGCGCCTCCTCGAAGACGCGGCCGCTGCGCGCGCCAACGGGTTTCTCGAGCTGGCGGCGGCGATGGAAGCCGCGCTCTCGACGGCCAGCGTGTCGGACGAGCTCGCCCACCAGCTCGAGCTCGTGATCGCGAGCTGGTATCTCGAGCGTGCCGCGGACCGCGAAGGCGCGAGCAGGCTCCTCTCGCGCGCGCTCGCGCGGCGGCCCAGCGACCGCGAAGTGCTGCGGGCGCTCGTCGCCATCGAGCGTGGCGCCGGGGGTCGCGTCTCGGTCGAGACGCTGCTGGCGCTCGATGCCCTCGAGCCGCGGGGGCTCGACGCGCTCTTCGAGGCCGCTGAGCTCGGTGCCGCGCGAGGGGAAGCCGCCGCCGCATCGCTCGCCGAGCGCCTCTTCTACAAGGCGTGCGAGCTCGCCACGACCGCGGCAAAGCCGACGGGGGAGCGGTCGTGCGAGGCCGCGCTCGAGTGGGCCCTCGAGCGGCTCGTCGCGCATTTCATCGCGGCAGCCCAGCCGGAGCGCGCCACCGGCGTGCTGCTCGACGGGGCGCGCCATGCTGGGGACGCGGCGCGCGCGGTCGCCCTGCGCCGTCGTGCCGCCGAGATGCTCGCCGAGGCGGGCTTTGCCGCGCTCGCCCTCGATGCGTATCGCGCGGTCCTCGACGCGTGCCCGCAGGATCGCGAGCTCTTCGTGCGCGTCGCGGCGCTGAGCGAGGGCCACGGACGGCTCGCCGACGCCCTCGCGCTGCGCGAGCGGGCGCGGACACTCACGACCGATGTCGACGCACGACTCGCGCTCGGGCTCGCGTGCGCGCGCCTGGGCCAGAAGCTCGAGGCCGACGGAGGCCCCGTTGCCACGTTGCTCGACAACCTCACGTTGTGCCCGGGCCACGCGGACACGATCTCCCTTCTGCGCTCGCTCCTCGTGAGCCGCGGCCGACATCGCGACCTCGCCCACGTGCTCCGCGGTCAGGCCGAGGCGCTCGAGGCGAGCGAGCAACGCGGCCAAGCGGCGGTGCTCTATGCGGAGGTAGGGCGCATGGCGCAGACCGTCCTCGGCGATCGGGAGCTCAGCCTCGCCGCACACGCGCGCGTCGTCGAGCTCGATCCGTCGGCGCTCGACTCCGTCGACCAGCTCGCGAGCCTCACCGCCGACCTCGGTGACTTCGCTGCCGCCGCACGGTGGCTCGAGCTTCGCCTCGCGCAGGCCAGCGCGGCCGAGCGCGTCGCGGTGCTGTTGCGACTCGCGCGCGCCCAGCAGCGAGCGGATCAGGCGGACCTCGCGATGGCGACGCTCGAGCGCGCGTTCGACGAGGCGCCACGCAACAGCGAGGCGCGCAAGCTGCTGTTTCAACGCTACCGCACCGAGGCGCGCTGGGAGGAGCTCGCCCGCGCTCTGTCGCGCGCAGCGCTCGCGGTCGGCGACGAGGCCACCGTTGTCGGCTATGCCCGGGACGCGGCCGCGATTTATTTCGAGAAGCTCGACCTCCCCGCCGAGGCCGTGCCGGTGCTGCGCCGGGCGCTCGAGCTCGACGCCAAGGACCGCAGGCTCGCGAGCATGCTCGCCGAGGGGCTGATTCGCTCCGGCGAGCACGAAGAGGCGGCGACGCTGCTCAGAAAGTGCATCGACGACTTCGGTCGGCGGCGTTCGGCCGAGCGGGCGCAGAGCCACCACATGCTCTCGCGGGCGCTGCAGAGCCAGGGCCTCGTCGCCGAGGCGATCGCCGAGCTCGAGACCGCGTCCCAGATGGATACCGGCAACCTCGCTATCCTCGTGGCGCTCGCGGATCTCGCACAAACCACGGGAGATTTCGATCGCGCGGAGCGTGCGCTGCGAACCCTTCTCATCACCGTCAAGCGCGAGCAGAAGCCCGATGCGCTGCCGATCGGCGCCACCGAGATCCTGTTCGAGCTCGCGCACCTCGCGGACAAGCGAGGCCAAGCCGGCAAGGCGAAGGAGCTGGCCGAGTCGGCCTTCGAGGCGCTCACCCCGTACGACCTCGAGTCAGGACGGCTCGAACCGCGGCTCCTCGCTCGCGAGCAGCATGAGCTCCATGCGCGGCTGATCGATCTGATGCTCGCGCGGGTCTCCCAGCCACACCGGCGCGCGCGCCTCTTCGCGCAAAAGGCGAATGTCCTCGACGTGTTGGCCGGACGGCAAGCGGAGGCGCTCGACTATCGCCTGCGCGCGGTGGAGTCAGATCCGGGCTCGCCGGTGCACCAACAAGCGGCGTTCGCTGCGGCGCAGCAAGCAGGAGAGCTCGACCGCTACGTTTCCGTCGTCGAGGCCCTCTTGAGCGACGAGCGCGCAGACGCGAGCTCCCTCGTCCGCTGCGAGCTCCTTCTGCGGCTCGGCGAGGTGCTGGAGAAAGCGCGCGGCGACAACGCGCACGCGGTCCAGATCTACGAGAAAGCCCGCGGCACCGGCGTGCGCCGCGCCGATGTATGTCGCGCGCAGGCAAGGGTCGCCCTGGCACGCGGCGACGAAGAGGAGCACCTTCGCTTGCTCTCCGAGCTCGCGAGCTTCGGCGAAAATGAGGCCGAGACGCGCGTCGATGCGCTCTATCGCATGGCCGAGGTGCACCTCGCGACCGCGGACACCATCAACGAGGGCCTCGAGGCGCTCGGCCGCGCGACGAAAGAGGCGTTCCGCGCCGAGCGTGCGGCGGAGATCGTACGCGGGGCCTGCGTCGCGCACCCTGAAATCCCGGAGCTCCTCGAGGCGTACGAACGCATCGCGCGGCGCGCCGAAAACCCGGGCGTCCTCTTGGGGTTCCTCGAGCACCGCGCGCAGAAAACGCGCGTGTCGGTGCCCGAGGTCGAGGAGGCGACTCAGCTGGCCGAACGGCTCGGGCGGCCCGACATCGCAGAGGCCTTGATGTCGCGCGCCGCTGAGCTCGGGTCGGCGGGCGGACCGGAGTCGCAGCGCGGCGCAGATTGGGCGTTTTTTGGGCTCGCCGAGGGCTGCCTCGCACGCGGCGAGCTCGGTCGCGCGGCGGCCTGGCTCGCGGACGTCGCCGAGCACGCGGACGAGGCGAGGCTCTTCGCCCTGGCCAAGCGCATCGCCGAACAGGCCGCGCCGACCGGTGACGGCGCGGCGCTCACGGCCAAGCTCTACGAGCGGCTCCTCGAGCGGGCGCCCACGGCGCGCGACGCCTGGCTCCCGCTCGGCGAAGCGTACGTACGTCTCGGTGAGCGCGAGAAGCTCGTGCGCATGGTCGACGGCACGCTGGATGCGATGCAGGACAGCGACGAGCGCAACGAGCTGCGGATGCTCATGGCACGCGCGCTCTTGCCGAGTGACGAGGGCGCAAGCTCTGCGGTCAGCGCCCTCGAGGCGGTGCTCCTCGAAGCGCCCGAGCATGCGGAGGCGCGAGGCCTTCTCGCTGCGTACTTCGAGCGCACGGGCAACAGCACCGAGCTCGTCGAGCTCCTCGCTCGGCAGCTCGACGTGGCCGAGGAGCACGGCGACACGCCGCTCGTAAGGGCGACGGCGATGAAGCTTGGTGCGTGCCTCGTCGGCACCGACCGCGAGCGCGCTCTCGACGTGTATCGCCGCGCGCTCGTGTCGGTGCCCGACGACGCCGAGCTCGTCGAGACGCTTCACGCGACGCTTGGCACGGACGCGCCGACCGAAGAGCGCGCCGAGCTCCTCGAATTGCTGATCCGGATTGCGCCGCCGCCGCGCGCCGCCAGATGCGCCCTCGAGGTCGCGGGGCTCTACGACGAGCTCGGCAACAGCGGGGCGGCCACGAGCGCGTTGCGGCGCGCCTCCGAGCGCGCTCCTGAGGAGAGCTACCTGACGACAGAGCTCACGCGCCGTTTCCGCGAGGCGAACGACCACGCCGGCCTCGCGGGCACGCTCATGACGGCAGCCGAGCGGGCAACAGGAGAATCCCAGGTCGCCCTCTGGCTCGAGGCGGCGCTCGTGTACCGCGACAACCTCGGCGACGCGCCGCGCGCGCGTGAGCTCCTGGCTCGAGTCGCCAGCTCGAGTTCATCCGACTTCGAGCTCACCATCGAGGTCGCCGTCGCCCTCGGTGAGTCGGGGGACTACAACGCCGCGGTCGCCGGCGTCGCAACCGCGCTCGCCGCCACGAACGATCCGGAGTGGCGCCTGCGCTTGTTGAGCACGCGCGCGAAGCTCTACGACGACTGCGGGGAGCAGGAGCTGGCGCTCCTCGACGCTTCGAGCGCGTTCGACATCGATCCGGCGAGCGCAGCGCAGGACCTGGAACTGAGGCTCGAGGAGCGTCGCACCGCAGCAGCGGTCGCAGAGGACCGCGAGGCCGAGAGCCGCCACACGAAGCGCTCGATCGAGGTGCTCTCGTTCCAGAGCAAGCACGACGCCGCGGCAGAGCTCTTGCGGCAGTGGACGGTGCGCGCCCCCGACGACCTCGATGGCTTGCGCCGGCTCTCAGAATTCGACCGGCGCGCGGGGCGCTGGCGCGAGGTCGTGACGAGCTGCGAGCGGTTGCTCGACGCGGCGCTTGGCGGAGAGCGAATCGATGCCGTGCTCGCGCTGACGAATGCGCATCGGGAGCTCGGCACGCTCGAGCATGTGCGCGCGGCACTCGAGACCGTGAGCGCCGAGCACCCCGCCGAGCCGCGCCTTCGCGCCGAGCTCGCGGCGATCTATGAGGCTCTCGGTGACAATCAGAAACTCGCGTCCGTCTTGGCCGCGGACGCACAAGCCACGGAGGACGTGCCCGCACGCGCCGCCCTGCTCCTGCGCGCCGGACGCCTATACACCGCCGCCGGCGACGCGGCGTCGGCCGTGTCCGTGCTCGCCACGGCCGTACAGAACGCCCCCGAAAACGCCGACGCCGTCGTCGCGCTCTCGGACGCTTACACGCTCGGCGGCTGGCTCGACGACTCGAACGCGCTGCTCGACGCCGCGATCGAGGCCACGAAAGGCAAGCGGACCGCGGAGGTGGGGCTCTTCTTCCACCGTAAGGCGCACCTCGCGGACGTGACCGGCGACTACCGCACGCAGCTCGCCTGGCTCGTCGAGGCGCACGCGTGCGCCAAGCGCAATGGCTACATCGCCTGCGAGCTCGCGAACCTCGCCGAGCACCTTCAGGACTGGGAGCTCGCGGCCAAGACGCTGCGCGCCGTGAGCTTGCTCGAGACCGACTGCCCGATCACCAAGGCCGAGGCGTTCTATCGGCAGGGTCGCATCGCCCACTACCAGGGCGACGAAAAGAACGCGCGCATGTGGGCGCGCCGCGCTCGCCGCGAGGACGCAGTTTCGCCCGCCATCGAGGCGTTTTTGGTCGAGCTCGGCGAACCGCTCACGGGTCAACAGCCGGCAAAGAAATAGTCGGCGCCGGCTCTCGTTCGCATCCCTCCGACGCGACGGCACCCGCGGCGAGGAGCACGTCGCGCACTCGCGCCTCGGCGCCCGCGAGCATGCAAATCGGCGTTCGCCCTGCGGCGTTCCGCGCGCCCACCGGGTTTCCAGCGCGGAGCAGCGCTTCCACGATCGCGACGGCGGGCGGCCCGCCTTCAACACCCACGAGGTGAAGCGGAAAGTTCCCGTCGAGGTCCGCGACGTTGGCTGGCGCGCCGGCAGCGAGCAGCGCGCCGACGAGCGCCACCGAGTTCTCGCTGGCCGCATAGTGAACGACCGTGCGGCCGCGCGCGTCGCGGAGGTCGAGCCCCGCCTTTCGCTGGATGAGGAGCGCCGCGACCTCGACGCTGCCCGAGCGCGCCGCGAGCATCAGCGGAGTCATCCGCGCCGAGTCGCGAGCATCGATGTGGGCCCCCGCGTCGAGCAGCGCCGCGGCGACCTCCGCCCGCTCGGTGCGCATGAGCGCCGTCGAACCGTTGCTCGCTCCATCGACGCGGGCCCCGCGCGCGAGCAGCAAGCGCACCATGTCGAGGCGCCCGTACCTCGCGGCGAGAGCGAGCCCCGTCAGGCCGTCTTCATCGCGGTCATCGACACCCGCGCCGTCGGCCAGAGCTCGCTCGGCGCGCGCTACATCGCCACGTGCGACGGCGTCGTGCAAGGCATGCCCGCCGCACGCCCCGAGCGCGAGGGAGAGCGAGAGCGCCGTCCGTTTCGTCGTCAGCAGCCGCACGAGCCGAAGGTCTTCGCCTCGTCGACGCACTGCGCGTCCCATTCGGTGCTGCAGCAGTACGGATCGGAGCCGCAGACGTCGGTCGTGCAGGTGCTGCAACCCTTCGTCAACTTGCCACCCGCCGAGCACTCGTCGTGCGCGCAGCTGCCGCCACCACCGCCGCCGCCGCCGTTGCCGCACGCCTGAGTCGGGTTGGCGCAGGGGGCGCACACGCCGTAGCCGGCAGCCACGGGCTGACAGAAGAAGTTGAGGTCGTGGTCGGGCGTGTCGCCGTAGAGCATGTCGACGAGCACCGAGCCCGCGATCTGCGCCAGCGCATCGCCCTGGAAGAGTTTGCCTACGAGGCCGTCGACCGAGATCGGCTTGCAGTCGCTGTCGGTCTCGCACGGCACGCAGACGCCGCAGCTGATCGACTCGGTCAGCTCGATGTCGGCACACTTCGGCATGTCGTAGTTGACGTTTGCGTCCTGGATCTTGACCTTCTTGAACCCGAGGTCGATCTCGTCGTCGCCGATCGCGTCGCGGATGAGCTTGCCAACGTTGTAGACGATGCCCGCGCCCGCGCAGTCGTTGTCGCTCGAGCAGGTGTTGGTCACCGCGCCCCACGGCTCCGGCAGCACCGCGACACCCTTGCCCAGATCCGAACACCCCTGCGCCTGGGGCACGCAGCTGCCGTGATCGGTCGGGTCGTTCGCGTTGAGCGCCTTCTTGCAGACCCAGCCGTCGGCCGCGTTGCCGCCGCCGCAGTACTGGCAATCTTCGTCCGCCGTGCAGTCGCCGCTCACGGGCGCGCCCGCGATCCCGCAGCCGGGGACGCACGCGCCGCTCTGGCACTCGAGGCCCTCGGGACACTTGAAGGTGTCCGAGCACTCGGCGCACTTGTGATTGTTGCAAGCGTGCGCCTCGTTGCCGGGGCCGCCGCACTGGCCGCAGTCGCCGTCGCCCGCGCAGCTCGACGGGCACTTCGGAGCGCAATCGCCGTCAACGCAGACGTCGGCGGCGAGGCAGTGGGTCTTGTTGCTCGCCGTGCACGCCTGGCACTTGCCGGCTGCGGTGTCGCAGACCTGGTGCATCGGGCTGCACGCCTTGCAGTCCGCGTCCGCCTTGCAGCTGATCGTCGGCTCGCCGTGGTCATCGGTCGTGCACACCTGGCCCTCCGGCGCGCAGATCCCGAAGGGCGAGCACGCCTCTCCATCCGGGCAGCCGAGGCCGCTCACCGGGTCGCAGGCGACACAGCGATTCTCTGCGACGAGGCACGTGACGCGGCCGTCCTCGCACCCACCGCACTCCTCGTCGCTCTTGCAGTTGTTGAGCAAGCAGATCCCGCCCGAGGGATCGGTGTCGACGGGGCCGGCGTCATCGTCGCCGAGCGCGGCGTCGTTCGGCGACGGCGTCGCGCAGGCCTGGAACACGACGACTGGCGCGACCGAGGTCAACGCCGCCAAGACTACGTTTCGAATCCAGCTGTGGTTCATGGTGGTGCCCGCGGCCCCGGAAAGCACACTGCGTGCCACCATGTAGGTCACCGGATTACAGTGCTAACTAGTTGAATTAAATAAGGCATGGCGCGGCAAGGGCGCAATTTTCGGACGCGGATGGACGCTGCTACGACCACGCGTGGGTATTGAAATATCCAGTTGGCGACTATCATGGCGCCATGCCGCATCACCGACGCGCGTGCGCGACCTCGCTCGGCCGCGGCATGCTCTCCGCAACGCTCGCAGCCCTCGCCGCCGCAGCGAGCGCCGCGTGCACGAACGAGGACGCCGCTCCGCCGGTCGAGCCGGTCCCCGATCCGCTCGACAGCGAGGTGACTACGGACGGGCCGTTCGCGGCGGGCTACCGGACGATCGAGACGAGCTACGAGTCGCCGGGCGGCCTCGGCGAGCGCACCCTCACGCTCAACCTTTGGTACCCGACCGAAGAGCCCGGCGGCCCGACCCCCGTCTACTCGAAGCTCTTCGTCGACGACGACGTGTTCGTGGACGCGCCGCTCGCGCGCCCAGCCTATCCGGACGGCTTTCCGGTGCTCGCTCACTCGCACGGCTTCCGCGGCTACGGGGGCAACAGCGCCGAATTGATGCGGCATTTCGCGACGCACGGCTGGGTCGTCGTCGCGCCGGATCACAAGGACAACACCCTGCTCGACGCGCTCGATCCGTTGCCGCTGTCTCATTACTTCCACCGCCCGCTCGACATTCGCGCGTCGCTCGATGCGATTGCCACGTTGCCCGAGCACGATCCGCTGGCCGGAGGCGTCGACCTCACGCGCGTCGCGATGAGCGGCCACAGCTTCGGGACGTTCACGACGTGGGCGTGCGCCGGCGCGACGTTCGCTCGCGCCAGCATCGAGGCCGCGTGCAAGAGCGGCGGCAAGCTCGCGGACGCGGGCTGCACCGACGCGCTCGTGGACGTGTTCGAGACGGAGCTGAGCGAGCCGCGGGTGCGCGCGGCGATCCCGATGGCCGGCGGGGCGCGGCCCGATTTCTTCGCGAACGGCGGCTACGACTCGGTCGGCGTGCCGGTGCTCCTGATGACGGGCGGCGACGACACGGTCGACGGCAAGGCACTCTTCGAGCAGGTCGGCGAGCAGCTCGACTTCACGTGGGTCGACGTCGCGGGCGGGTGCCACCAGCTCTTTGGTTTCGGCGACTGCGAGAACATCGCGAACGACGTGGGCTTCCCCATCGTGAGCGGCTTCGCGCTCGCGTTCGCGCGCCGTCACGTGCTCGGCGACGACGATGCGCGCGTCGCGGCGATCGTCGACGGCACCGACACCGTGAGCGACCTCGTCAGTTTCGCGAAGAAGTGACTCTCGCGCGCGAGATCAGATCGAGCTGCTCGGCGATGCGCAGCCGGTCGACCGCGTCGAGCGCCATGAACGAGACCGCGTAGCGAGCGCCCGCATGCCAGACGGTGCGGGCGAGGCAGCGCAGCTCGACACCGTGACCAAAGCGGATCTGCACGGTGTGGATCGGCGGCGGCTTCACGCCCGTGCCAGCGCGAAGCTGGATGCGAGCGCCGGAGCACGACAAGTCGAGCACGCGAGCCGACGCGCGCCGCGTCCCTGCGAGCAGGCTGAGCGGCAAATCGACGTCGAGCCGCGGCTCGCGACGCCGCTCAGCGCCACTTTCCGCGGGCGGAGAATGTTCGATGGGCACGCATGCGATGTAGGCGCGACGGCGACCGCAACAACGTCGACGCCAGCGCTGCTGCGGTGGTTAGCGCTCCCGCTGCTGCGTCGCTACAACGCGCGATGGCCGCGAGTCCGCGCATTTTCGCACATGCCGCCAGGTCAGTCCGCGACGCTGCACAAGAGCTCGCCGATTTGCGCCTCGGTGCTGCGCTGCTGCGGGATCAGGCGCCGCGAGACGAGCTCGTACGGCGGGCCGCTCAGCACCTCGACCTCCTCGAGATAGACCCGCAGGCCGAGCAGCTCGCCTTCGTGCAGAGCACGCAGCGCCGCGTGAATACCGAGCAGCGCCGCGCCACCTTCGACGAGCCGCGCGAGCCAGCCCCACGGCCCGGCGGTCAACGAAGGGCGACGGCCGAGCGACTCGAGCTGGTGCGCGAGCAGCCACGCGCGTTCCCGATGGGAACCGCGGCACCGCAAGAGGACGCCACGGTGCGCTGGATCCCGCACCCGCGCGAGCCCGAGATCGTAGCTGGCGAGCGCCGCGAGCTCGCCCCGCAAGAGTTTGTCGAGCACGTCGCCGTTGTTCCACGTGCTCTCGGAGCCAAGGAGCGTGTCGGTGGTGTCCATCGTCCCCGCGTCGCGCGAGCGTCCGCGCGCCGCCGATCGAGGCTGCAAGCTCGATGCCGCACTCTCCCGCTCGCGCGTGGTCGTGGAGGCGCGCAACGTCCAGCGCTGAGGTGCCGTGCGTGACGTGCGTCATGTGCATGATTTTTCAAACTGAGGCGCGACTCTGGCAGACTGACGCGGCTCATGCCCGACGCGCCGCCGCACATCTTGATCGTCGAGGACGAACACGACCTGCGCGACCTCGTCCTCGAGGGACTCGAGCTGCACGGTTTCTCTGCGTGCGGCGCGGACAACGTCGACGCCGCCATGGCGCTATTGCGAGAGGTCGACGCCGTCGTGGCAGACGTGAACATCGCCGGCGAGTCGGGACTCGACCTGTGCCGCCGAATGCGCGCGGCGCGTCCGGACCTGCCCGTCCTGATCATGAGCGGAGACGCGGACGCACGCGGCCCGGCGCTCGAGGAAGGGGCGCGCACGTTCATCCTCAAGCCGCTCCACCTCGGGCAGCTCGCACGCACGCTGCGCAAGGTCACGAGCCAGCGCGAGTAGCGCCGCGAGGTCCGACGGTGCCGCTCACGCGGCGCTCTTCGAGCGGGCAGCCGCCTCGAGCAGGCGCGCGCGGATGGTGCTGGGCGGAACCTCGAGATCCGCGAGGTGCAGTCCGTCGAGGCGCGCCAAGGTCGCAGCCGGGACGCCATGCGCGAGCACGCGCTCGAGCTTGCGCGCGAGATCCTCGATGAACACGTCCGCGTCCGAGGCCGCCTCGAGCACCACCAGGAGCTGCTCGAGCTCCTCGGTGCGCTGTCCCTCCAGCACGCCGACGAGGAGCGCATCGCCGCGTGCCGCCTCGATGCGGCGGTCGTACCAGGTGACCGAGTCGACGAGCTCGTCAATGGTGACCCCAAGCCAAGCTTCATCGATCCCGCTGCGCGTCGTCATGTGGCCCCCTCGGTGTTGCCTCGTGACCGTTCGCAAGGTCCGGGCCATGCCCTCGGTCACGTCGCTTCGCGGAGATGGGCCCCGCTGGTCGTGGTGCTTCGCCCCAGCGTCGCCTCCGCGCCTCGCGCAGTCGAGTCACGTCACCGCTGTGCGATCCTGACTCGGCGCAGCCCTAGCCTGGTCCTCGATGCTAGTGAATCGAGGCACGCGCAGGCCGCTCGAGCTCGTCTTCGAGCCGCCGGAGCCGCTGCTCGAGCCAGCGCAGCCGCAGCGTCGTCGGCGACAGCTCCCACTCCCGGTGAAAGAGCTCGCGCTCGACGAGGCTCAGCTCCTCTCGGATCACGTCGAGGGCCTCGCTGCGGCAACGCGAGAACACGGCGCCGCGCTCGGGAGCGGCCGCGGGCTCGGCGTCCTTCGCGCGTGGAGCGAGCTTCGGACGCCCCTCGAGGGCGCGCAGCACCTGCTCCCGCGCACGCCACATCGCCTCGAACCTTGCCTCGAGCAGCCCAAGCTGCCGCTCGAGCTCGGCGCGCGCATCACGCTCGGCTGTCCCCGCGGTAGGCAGCGCCGCGGCATCACGCTGCGACGGTGCGCCGGGGCGCGCCGCCGCTCCGGGCGACTGCGCTCCGGCACAGGCGACAAGGAACAGACCTCCGAACGCGAGCGCTACGCGTGGCATCGGCCCAAGCAATCGCAAGCGGCGTACCACGCCCATGCAACGCACGTCGGCGAGCCGCGGCACGCGAACGAACAACGGCGAGCGAGCCCGCTCTGCCCACGTGAGTGAGACAGCGGCCCGCCCGCCACCGCGCGACTCCGCCGCTCACTCAGGAGCGACCGAGCGCGCCTCGCACGAACTCACGACGCGGCCTTCTTACCGTGCTCCTTGAGCGCGATCTTGCGCGATTTCGTCGCCAGCTTCTTCGGCACGAGCACGCTCAACACGCCCTCCTCGAGCGACGCGGTGATGTGCTCGAACACCGCGTCTTCGGGCAGCGTGAAGGTGCGCGTGAAGGCGCCTTCGGAGCGCTCGCACTCGTAGTAGGTCTCGCTCGCCTCGCGATGCACCTCGGCGCGCTTGCCGCTGACGCACAGGCGGTTGCCCGCCAGCGAGATCTCGAGATCCGACTCCTTCACACCCGGAAGATCGCCCTCGACGATGTACGCGTCGCTCCGTTCCTTCACGTTGAAGGCCGGGGAGTACACGCCCGCCGGCAAGAGGCGACGTCCGAGATCCGGACGCATCCACGCGCGCTCGAACCACGGCATGATCGGCCGGAACGACTCGAACACGTCCTGCATGATCTTGTTGAACGGGTCATAGAGGTCACCACGCTTGGCCAGCGTCGTGCCCTCGCCTTCGCGAACCTTGAGCTCCGCCATGACCATCCTCCTTCAGCTCGGGCGCGTCGACGTCGGCTCTCCCGAGTGCGGTCGGCGAGCGCGCCCTCGACACGTGGCCACGCCTCCCGGCACAACCACGAGTAAACCCACCCCGACATGGAATAGCGTGCATCGCGCGTGCCGCGGCTCATGATCGAGGTCGGGGCGCCCGACGAAGCGACGAGCCGAATCCCGCACAATTTGCGGCAACTTCGAGCAGCTCCCAGCCTCCTTGGCGCGCATGCGCGGCGAAGCGACGCACCGTGGCAAGCCGCCACGCTCTTCGTGGCACGAGCGCTGCAGCGCCATGAGAGACGATGCTCGAGCGGATCCTCATTGCCACCGATTTGACCGAGAGCTCGCGCAGCGCCGTGAGGTTCGGCTCGCAAGTCGCGACCTCGTTCGGGGCGAGCGTCGTGCTCCTCCACGTGCTCTACCCGTCGGTGCTGCCGATCGGCTCACCGTACTACCTTGCCGCGCGGGACTCCGGGACGCGGGACGAGCACGCGCGCGACCACGCCTTCGTCGAGCTCACCCGCCTTCGCCGCGAGCTCTGCGCGGACGTCGCCGACGTCGAGCTCGTCGTCCCCCGTCAGCGTGACACCGCCGCGGCGATCCATCATCACGCCGAGAGCAGCGGCGCGACGCTGATCGTGGTGGGCTCGCGTTCCGCCGTCGGTCTCGCGCGGCTGGCTCGCGCGAGCGTGGCCGAGCACCTCGTGCGCCTCGCGCGCTGTCCCGTGCTCGTCGTGCCCGCCCGTGCGCGCTGCGAGCTCCGCGCCGGGCGCATTCTCGTCGCGACCGACGTGCGCTCGGGCGCGTGCGAGCGTGCCCTCGATCTGGGCGCCGCGTGGG
>SYFR01000459.1 GCA_005800325.1 Myxococcales bacterium
CGGGTGGGGAGCGACAGCGCGTCTCGATCGCGCGCGCCATGCTCATGGAGCCCAAGCTCTTGTTGTGCGACGAGCCGACCGGCAACCTCGACATCGCGACCGGTGAGCAAGTCGTCGGGATTTTCCGCGAGCTTCACGAGCAGAAGGGACTCACCATCGTGGCCGTGACGCACGAGGAGGCGCTCGCCCGCGCGGCGGGGCGCGTGGTGCGGATGCGCGCGGGGCAGCTCGAGCCGGAGGCGTCGCCGTGAGGCTCGCGTCGATCGCCACGCTCGTTCGCCGCGATCTCGTGCGCGTGCGCGGCGCGCTCGTCACGAGCGGCTTCGGGATCGCGGCGGGGACGGCGGCGCTGGTATTTTTCCTCGCGCTCGGCCTCGGCGTGCGCGCCGTCTTGCTCGGCGAGGTGTTCCCCATCGATCAGATCGAGCTCGAGCCGCCGAAGGCCGAGGATCCCGGGCTCATCGGCGGCCTGCTCGGCGTCGGCGCGGAGCCTCCCGGCATCGACGAGCCGAGCGCCGCCAAGCTGCGCGCCTCGCCCTACGTCGAGGCCGTCTACCCGAAGCTGCGCTTCTCCTTTCCGGCCACGGCGCGCGGCGGCAAAGAGGTGTTCGGCAAGGAGGTCGGCACGAGCGAGGTCATCGCCGACGGCATCGATCCGAAGCTCGTCGCCGACGAGGTGCCGGGCAGGTTCCCGTTCGTCGATCCGCTAGAAAACCCGGGGAAAAAGTGCGTGCTCACCACCGAGTGCACGCCGCCGCAGTACTGCGAGGGCCCGGCCGACGGCGAGGGCGTGTGCGTCGAGCCGGTCCCCGTGCTCGTGAGCCGCTACCTCATCGAGCTGTTCGACAAGACCATCGCCCCGGCGCACCACCTGCCGCCCATCGGCGAGACGATGGTGAAGCAGGCGCAAGGGATCACCTTCAAGCTGTGGGTCGGGGAGTCGCTCCTCGGTCGCGCGCGCCAGGGCAAGCCGCGCCATATCCACGCGCGCGTCGTCGGGATCAGCCGCCGCGCGATCGACATCGGCATGACGCTGCCGCTCGAGACCGTGCGCCGCCTCAACACCGAGTTCTCGGGCGAGGCCGCGGCGCGCAAGTACTCGAGCGTGCTCGTCAAGGTCCGCGAGAAGGACAAGACCAGCCGCGTCATCGCCCTCGGGCAGACGCTCGAGCTCATGCCCAAGGACACGCGCGCGCGCGACGTGAGCGTCCTCCTGAGCGGCGTGATGGCGCTCCTCGCGCTCGTGGCCGGGATCATCCTCGTCGTCTCGGCCTCGAACATCGCCTACACATTTCGCGTGTTCGTGAGCGAGCGCCAGCGCGAGCTCGCCCTCTACCGCGCGCTCGGCGCGACGTCCGGAGACATGTTCGCCTGGATGCTCGCCCTCGCGCTCACGGTCGGCGTCGCGGGTGGCGCCGCGGGCGTCGTCACGGCGCGCCTCTTGGCCATCGGCGCGGACTACCTCGCGGCGAGCAGGCTCCCCGATTTTCCATTCAAGCCGGACACGTTCTTCGCCTTCACCCCGGGCCTCTACCTCGCTGGCCTCGGCTTCGCGGCGCTCTTCGCGCTCCTCGGCGCGCTCGGTCCGGCGCGGCGAGCGGGCAGCGTCGAGCCGGCGGCGGCGCTCGCGGCGCTGTAGCGGGTTCTCGGCCCGAGAGGGGCCCATCTGCGTCGTGTCCCCGGCGCTTCGGTGCTCACGCTTGGGCTTCGCAGCCTTCGCGCCCGAGTGGTACATGGCCGGCATGGCGGCGCTCGAGCTCTCGATCCCCGAGCTGTGCGGGCAGCTCATCGTCGGCGGCTTCGACGGCACGACGCTGCCCGAAGAGGTGCGGCGCGCCATCTACCGCGGCCATCGCGCCGGGGTCATCCTGTTCAAGCGCAACCTCGCCGAAGATCCCGAGCGCGCGCTCTACGAGGTCGCCGAGCTCAACCGCCGCATCCTCGAGGCCGCGCCCCCCGAGTCGCCGCCGTTCATCGCGGTCGATCAAGAGGGCGGGCGCGTAGCTCGGCTCAAGGGGCCGTTCTTGCCGCTGCCGCCGATGCGCCGGCTCGGGCTCGAGGACGACCCGGCGCTCACGCTGGAGGTCGCGCGCGAGCTCGGACGCGAGCTCCACTGTCTCGGTTTCAACCTGGATTTTGCGCCTATTTTCGACGTCGACTCGAACCCCGACAACCCCATCATCGGCGATCGCGCCTTCGGGCGCGACCCGCGCACGGTGATGCGCCACGGCGTCGCCTTCGTTCGCGGCCTGCAGGCCGAGGGCGTGCTCGCGTGCGCCAAGCACTTCCCGGGGCACGGCGACACCCCGGTCGACAGCCACCTCGACCTCCCCTTCGTCGAGCACGACAAGCAGCGCCTGAACGCGCTCGAGCTGCCGCCATTCCGCGCGGCGAGCGGCGCCGGGGTCGCCTCGATGATGACGGCGCACGTCGTCTATCGCGCGCTCGATCCGGGCGTCCCGGCCACCTTCTCGCACGCCATCTGCACCACGCTGCTGCGCGATCAGATCGGCTTCGACGGCGCGCTCTTCAGCGACGATCTCGAGATGGGCGCGGTCATGAAGCACGGCTCGATCGAGGACGGCGCCGTCCTCGCGGTCGAGGCCGGCTGCGATGTCCTGCTCGTGTGCCGTGACCTCGCGCGGCAAGAGCGGGCGCACGCGGCGCTCGTCAAGAAGGCCGAGGCCGACACCCGCTTTCGCGATCGCTGCCGTGAGGCGGCCGCGCGTAGCTTGCGACTGCGGCGCCTGTCGCCGCCGTCTCCCGCGCCGGACTCGGTCGCCATTCGCGCGACGATCGAGAGCGAGGTCGCCCTCGGCCTCCGGGAACGCCTCGCCGCGCTGCCGGCCCACGAGAGCAGCCTCCCGCCGCTGCATTGAGTGAAGGAACGGCGCGCTTGAGTTCGCGGCCTTTCGGGCAGCCGTGAGAAATAGCTGAAGTTCTTGCCCGGACCGCGCTCGCGCCTTCCCCGCGCAACGCCTAGCCGCGCTCGCGCCTTCCCCGCGCAACGCCTAGCCGCGCGCAACGCCTAGCCGCGCGGCGACAAGAGTCTCACGCCGGGGAATCGCTGGGCGAAGCGCGAGAGATCCTCGACGTCGCTGGTATACACGGCGTCCCCGCGCAGCGCGGCCGAGGCCATCACGATCGCATCCACGAGGAATCGAGAACGGCACAATTCGCCGGGCTTCTTTGGATGAAGCTCGGCAAGCGCCTCACCGGCGTGCATCGCCGCAACGCGAGCCGACTCGCCCAACTCGACTTCGACCGCTCGCAAAATGTCGTCGCGGTCGTCGGTTCGACCGCGCCACCACTCGGCGACTACTGGGATCGGCACCGTGATGCGGATCATTCGCTCGCGCAGGCGCTCGTGCACGTGCAGGGCGCCGGACTTGTGGCGCTCGAGGGCGATGAGCATGCCCGTATCGTAGGTGACGCCCTGGTTCACGCTGCTCGCCGCGACTTCTTTTTGACACCCTTTGCGTGGGCTCGAGCTTGCTGCCAGCCCTCCTCGAGATCGCCGTCGATCTCGGCTCGGCGTGCGGGCGTAAGCGTCGAACCGCCCGCGCGCGCGATGAGGCGCGCTACCGCTTCGGCCCGATCGGCTTCCTTGCCAAGCTCGCTGATCAGCGCGGACATGTTTCCTCCGTAGAGCCGCTCGGCGCGAGCCTTCAGTGCCTTCTTCGTCTCGGCATCGACGGTCACCGAGAATGTCTCGGTGTGCGAGGAGTGGCGTCGGTACTTTTTCATGCTGAAAAAGTTAGCAGGAAATTCGAAACTTGGGCACGTGGCCTCGCACGAGAGCAGCCTGCCGCCGCGGGATCGATCGAGCCTCCTCCCGCCGCTGCATTGATCGCAGTAGGGTGCGGCCATGACGGGATCCGCCGCGGCCGCCCCAGGTGAGCGCGTGCTCCACACGGCGCCGCGGCTCGTCACCTGCGACCGGGAGCGCGACGCCGCGGGAGTCGGCGCGATCGAGAGCGGCGCGGTGCTCGTCGAAGCCGGCACGATCCGCGACGTCGGGCCCGCCCTCGAGCTCGCGGCGCGCTACCCCGAGGCTCGCCGCGTCGAGCACCCGGGGCTCGTGACGCCCGGCCTCGTCGACGCGCACACGCACACGGCGTGGATGGGCTCGCGCGCGCGCGAATATGCACAGCGGCTCGCCGGCGACGGCTATGAGGCGATCGCCGCGGCGGGCGGTGGGATCGTGGCGACGATGCGGGCGGTGCGCGCGGCGTCGACGGACGAGGTGGCCGAGGCGCTCGCGGCGCGGCTCGGCAGCATGCTCGCGCTCGGCGTCACCACGGTCGAGGTGAAGAGCGGCTACGGACTCTCCGAGGCCGATGAGACGAAGCAGCTCGCGGCCGTCGCGCTCGCCGTCGCGCGAGGCAAGGGGGCTGCGCCGCTGCCGCGCGTGGTGCCGACGTTCCTCGGCCTGCACGCGGTTCCGCCGGAATTTGCGGGCGATCGCGCATCCTACGCGCGCGCTTGCGGCGGCTGGCTCGACGGCATCGCAGCGAGCGGCCTCGCCGCGTTCGTCGACGCCTACGTCGACCGCAGCGCCTTCTCATGCGCCGAGGCGCGCCCCTACCTCGAGCGCGCGAAGGAGCTCGGCCTCGGCGTGCGCCTGCACGTCGGGCAGTTCGCGGACGTAGGGGGCGCCGAGCTCGCGGCCGACCTCGGCGCGCGCAGCGTGGACCACCTCGAGCATGTCTCCGAGGCGGGGCTCGCGCGCCTCGCCAGCGCCGGCGTCAGCGCCGTCCTCTTGCCGGTGGCGAGCTTCACGCTCGCGCAGGCTCCGCCCGACGTCGCCGCGATGCGGGCCGCGGGTCTTCGCCTCGTCGTCGCCAGCGACGCCAACCCCGGCACCGCGCCCACCCTCAGCCTGCCGCTCGCGATGGCGCTCGCCGCGCGCCACTACGGCATGACCGTCCCCGAGGTGTGGCTCGGCGTCACCCGCCACGCGGCGGCTTGCCTCGATCTCGACGCGGGCAGCTTGCGCGTCGGCGCGCCGGCGGACTTCGTCGCCTGGGACGCGAGCGACGAGGCGGAGCTCGTCCAGCCGTGGGGCACGAGCCGCGCGCTCACGGTGGTGAAAGCCGGCGCCGCGGTCGTCAATTCGTCCCAAAGCCGCCGTTTTCTGGTATAGGGGCGCCGCTCCGCGAGTCGCACCCCGTGCGACCCGTTCGCGGGGCCAGCCGCGCGAAATCACAGTCGTGCACCGCATGCACGCGGCTGCTAGGAGACCCCCTGCCATGACGTTCGATCCGACAGCGATTCAAACCCCGCGCGCGCGAGTTTCCCGCGCCGCAGCCATGTTCGCCGCCTTCGTCGCGGCGATCGCCCTCTCCAGCGTCGCGCGCGCCGACGAGGCGAGCCTGGTCCTGCCCGACCTCGGCACGGTCACGTTCCTCGGCGGCATCGACGGCCACACGCTGCTCCTGAGCGGCATGTTGGTGTCAGCGCTCGGCATCGCCTTCGGCCTCGTCATCTACTCGCAGCTCAACAACCTCCCCGTGCATAAATCGATGCGCGAGGTGAGCGAGCTCATCTACGAGACGTGCAAGACCTACGTCGTCACGCAGGTGAAGTTCATCCTCATGCTCGAGGTGCTCATCGGCGCGATCATCTTCGTGTACTTCGGCGTGCTGCGGCACCTCGAGATGTGGAAGGTGGCGATGATCCTGGTGTGCAGCCTCATCGGCATCGCCGGCTCGGCGGGCGTCGCCTGGTTCGGCATGCGCATCAAC
>SYFR01000460.1 GCA_005800325.1 Myxococcales bacterium
CATGGCGGGCGACGCGGCGATGGCGGGCGACGCGGCGATGGCGCGCGACGCGGCGCATGGAGAGCCGTCGGGCGCGCTCGATCCGTTGGTCGCGAGCCGCGTCGCCGAGGTGTCGAGCGCCCGCGGCCCCGAGGCCTATGCGGCGCTGCGCGGGCTGTGGCGCGCGTGGGAGCACGCCGATCCAACACAGATCGAAGAGGCGCTCGCTGCCTTCGCGGCCGACGCCGAGCTCGCGCCGCCGGTGCGCGCTTATGCCGGCATGCTCGCCGCCTACGCGCGAAGGCGGCGCGGGGATCTCGCCGGGGCGATGCGTCGCTTCGACGAGCTCGGGTTCGTGCGCGACTGGCTCGTGGTCGGGGCGTTCGCGAACGACAACAAGACCGGCCTCATGACGCCGTTCGCCCCCGAGCTCGAGCTCGCCGAGCCTGTCGTCCTCGACCGCGCCTTCACCGGGAAAGAGCGCCCGACGAGCTGGCGGCGCTCCCCCGACGTGCACCGCTTCGGCTGGCTCGACCTCGGCGCGCTCATCCGCCCGAACCGCGACGTGTGCGCCTTCGCGACGACGTACGTCTCGAGCGAGCGCGATGCGGTGGCGACGCTGTGGGCCGGCGCGGCGGGCGCGTTCGAGCTCTACTTCGATGAAGACAAGGCGATCTCGGATCCGTCGTACCGCGAGCTCGACGCCGACCGATTCGCCGCGACCGTGGCGCTCGAGGCGGGCGCATTTCACCGCGTGACGGTGAAGGTCTGCAACAACGAGAGCCCGTCGGCGCTCTCGCTGCGCATCGGCGACGCGGACGGCGCCCCGCTCGCCGTCACGATCGCGACGACCGAGGAGGCGAGCACCAAGGCGGCGCGCAGGATGCGTGAAGCCGAGAGAGCGCGAGCGGCAAAGAAGCATGCTCCCGGGCGCGTGCGCGGGCGGGCCGCGGCCACGAACGCGGGCAAGCAGCGCCAGGCGGGCGAGCGAGGCAAGCGTCCCATCCCGCGCGCGGTCGGACCGCTCGATGCGTTCGCCGCCGGCCTCAGCAAGACGCCGAACGATCCCGCGCTGCTCGAGGCCTACGCGCGCTACCTGATGATCACGGGCGCCGACGCCGAAGAGGCGCACACCGCGCGCGACCTCGCGAACCGCGCGGCCGAGGCGGGGCCGACGCTGCGGCGCGTGCTGCTCGCGGCGAGCTTGGCCGAAGATCGCAACGGCCGCCGCGCGTGGCTCGATCGCGCTCCGGCGCTCGCCACGGGCGGCGACGCAAAGATCGACCTCGAGCTCGCGACGGCAGCGCTGCTCCGCTCGGGCGCGAACTGGCGCGACGCCGTACCGGTGTACCGCGAGATCCTGTCGAAAGATCCCAGCCGTCCGGAGGCCGTGCTCGGCCTCGTCGACCTCTACCTCGAGGCGGGCCTGCGCCACTCTGCCCTGGCCGAGCTCCTGCGCGCGATCGAGTCGCGGCCGCGCTCGGTGGCCTTGCTGCGCGCGGCGATCGCGGAGCTTCGTGCGCTCGGGCGCGACATGGACGCGATCGCGATGGAGGCGCGCTACTCGGCGCTGCGCTTCGACGACGCCGGCTACCTGCGCGATCAGCTCGAGCTCGCCGTCGCGCGACGCGATGAGAGCGGCGCCGCAAGGTGGCAGAGGCGGCTCATCGCGATCGAGCCCGCGTCGAGCTTCACGCACGACCTCGTGGCTCGCTCGGAGCGAGCCCTCGGGCACCCGGAGCGCGCGCGAGAGACCTATCGTCGCGCGCTCGCGATCGCGCCGGACGACACGAGCACGCTTCGCTCGCTCGCGGATCTGCACGGGGAGCTCGGGCAGAAGCAAGAGCAGCGAGAGAACCTCGCGCACATCGTGCGCCTCGTGCCGCAAGACACCGCGGCGCGCGACTACCTCGAGCACCTCGAGCCGGGGCGCGCGCGCGCGGACGAGGCGTATGCGTGGCCCGCCGATCGCATCCTCGCGCTCCGCAGCACGGACACCTCGGGCACCGGGGACGCGGCGCGGCGGACCTTGCGCAAGCTGACCGTGACCACGGTCTTCCCGAGCGGGCTCGCGTCCCACTTTCATCAGGTCGCGTTTCAGCCGCTGAGCACCGAGGCGGCAAAACGCTCGCGACGTTACTCGTTCACCTACCACGCCGATCGGCAGGTCGTGCAGCTGCGGGCGGCGCGCGTGTTCCGAAAGGACGGCCGCATCGACGAGACCGTGACGACCGCCGAGGGCCCGGCCAACGATCCGTCGATTCACATGTACACGCTGCAGCGCACGTTCCACTTGCAGCTGCCGCAGCTCGAGCCGGGGGACGTCGTGGAGCTGCGCTATCGCGTCGACGACGTCGCCGTCGCCAACGAGTTGTCAGACTACTTTGGCGAGCTCGAGTACTTGGAAGACACCGACCCCGTCGCGAGCGCCGAGTATGTGCTGGTCGCTCCGAAATCCCGCGAGCTCACCGTGCGCGCCGTGGGCCTCGCGGGGGTGCGCGAGGCGGTGAAGGACGAGGGGGAGCTGCGCGTTCACAGCTTCGCGGCGGAGAACCTCGCGGGCGTTCCGCTCGAGCCCGACATGCCGCCCTTGTCCGAGCTCCTCGGGCACGTCCACGCCTCGACGATGAAGAGCTGGGGCGAGGTGGGGCGCTGGTATTTCAACCTCGCGAAGGACAAGCTCGAGCCCGACGACCACGTCCGCAAGCTCGCGCGCGAGCTCGTGCGCGGGCTCGCCACGAACGTCGAGCGGGTCCAGGCCGTCTATCGCTTCGCGGCGGACGAGATCCGCTACGTGGCGCTCGAGCTCGGCGTCGAAGGGATCCGCCCGCGCAGCGCGGCGCTCACGCTCGCGAGGGGCTGGGGCGACTGCAAGGACAAGGCGACGTTGATCGTGAGCCTGCTGCGCGAGCTCGGCATCGACGCTGAGCTCGTGCTGGTGCGCACGGCCATGCGCGGCGGCATCGACACGAGCGGTGGCGCGAGCTTGCAGCCCTTCGACCACGCCATCGCGTACGTGCCGTCCCTCGACCTCTACCTCGACGGCACGGCCGAGAGCACCGGCTCGCGCGAGCTGCCCGAGCTCGATCGCGGGGCCATCGGCGTGCGCGTCGGCCCGCACGAAGGCGAGCTCGTGAAGCTGCCCGAGCTCACGGCCGCCGACTCGGTCGAAGAGCGCGACGTCGCGCTCGAGCTCGACGCGAGCGGCAAGCTTCGCTTCACCGCGAAGCTCTCGAAGTTCGGCGCCAGCGCGGCCGAGTGGCGCATGCGCTACTACGACAATGCCGCGCGCCCGGAGCGGGTCGGCGTCGATCTCTCGGATTTTCTGGGCCAAGTCAGCCTGGACGCGGGCGCGATCACGCTGCGAGCGCCGAACCTCGTCGAGGCGCCGAACCTCGTCGAGGCGCCGGTCATCGTCACCGCGCGCGGGAGCGCCACGGCGACGCGGTCGGGGGTCGGGCTCAGCGTCCCGGTCGGCTCGGAGCTCGGGATGGTCGCGCGACACGCCTCGCTGCCATCGCGGACGCACGCGCTCGTCATCGGTCCGCTCCGGACGCACAAGGAGAGCTTCACGGTGACGTTGCCGGAGGGGGCGCGCATCCTCTCGCAGCCGAAGCCGCTGCAGCTCGACACGCCCTTCGCGAGCTACTCGCTCGAGCTCGAGACGCTCGGCCCGCGCCAGGTGCGGGTGCAGACAGCGCTCGTGATCAAGACGCCGCGCGGCGGGCCCGACGCCTACCAGGCGTGGCGCGAGCTCTGCCGCAGCGTCGACAGCGCGGGGGCGCCGCGCATCGTCGTCGCGCCCTGACGAAGCGCAAAACGGGGCGGGGAGGGTGGCTCGCGCAGGCGCTCGGCGACAAGCGCGAAATCCGCGGTGCGCGCGGGAGCGGAACGTGAAAGCATGCGGCCGAACTCATGGCCGAATCCGATCCTTCTGACGACTCGAAGCAGCCAGCGACGACGACGCGCGGGCATCTCCGCGTGGCAAGCCGCGCGGTCAAGCGTGGGCGCAAGCTCCGCCCGTCGATGCTTCCTGGCGCACCCGTCGACGCGAGGGCAAAGGCCGCGCCCGAGCACGAAGACGCGAGCCTCGCGCAGCTGGCGTCACGCGCCGAGAGCGACGCTGCGGCGGAGGCGCACGGCGACCG
Organism: Myxococcales bacterium; assembly: GCA_005800325.1. Taxonomy (GTDB): domain Bacteria; phylum Myxococcota_A; class Polyangia; order Polyangiales; family Polyangiaceae; genus SYFR01. The sequence continues at coordinate 4,128 of SYFR01000460.1, forward strand.
CGAGCGCGACGACGAGCGCGAGGACGAGAACGAGGGCCGCGAGCACGGCGGCGACGAGAACGACGAGGACGAGGGACGAGGCGAGAACGACGAGAGCGACGACGAGCGCGACGACGAGAACGACGAGGACGAGAGCGACGACGAGAGCGACGACGAGAGCGACGACGAGAGCGACGAC
>SYFR01000461.1 GCA_005800325.1 Myxococcales bacterium
CGCGGCACCGGGCGCAGCGGCCCGCCAATCGACAACGTCGCGCTTCGCGTCGGCCACGAAATACTCGGGCGGCAGCTCGAGCTCGGTGCCCGCAGCGAGCACGATGAGCTCGCCCTCGACGCGCCAGCCGAGGGCGGTCCGCAGCGCGCTTCCCGGCGTGAGCCCGCCGACGAAGACATCGCCCGTGACCCCGTCGACCTCGACGTCGTGCGTCGTGCGCACCGTGTCGCCTTGCGCGGCAACGAAGCCGGTGACGCGGACGACGAGCCGTCCCTTCGGGTGCTCGCGCATGGCCCGCGCGAATCGAAGCGGCCGCAGCTCCCAGTACACGTAGATCGTGCGCGCATCGGTGCCGAGCACGACGACCTCGTCGCGCCATGGCTCCCGCTCGAGCACCTCGAGCAGGTCGCTCGCGCCGCGGGTCTCCTCGTAGAGGTCCGCTCCCGCCGCGCCTCGCTCGTCGCCGGCGCCGCTCGGTGCACCCGCTCGCGCCGCGTCGGACATGGCGGCCTTCATCGACTCAAACGCGCGCTCGTGGGCCGCCGACCCTGCCCCGTCGAGCTCCTCCGCGTCTTCCCATCCCGCGCTCTCTTCCGGCTCTTCGGGCACGGGCGGCACGGCGAGGATGCCGCCGAGCTCCAGGGTCAAGCGCTCGCGCAGCGCCGCCGCGACGTCGTGCCTCGGCTCGCGCAACAGCACCTGATCGAGGATCGTCACCGCACGCGCCGCGTGGCCTTGCGCCGCGTAGATCTCCGCGAGCGTCACGGTCGGCAAGGGAGGTGGCGGCGGTGGTCGCGTGTCGTGCGGCAGCGACCGAAACGCACGCGCCGCGTCCGGCAAGTGCAGCCCCTTCGAGACCACCTGCGCCACCAGATCGCGCGCCTTGCCGAGCCAACCGCGCACGACGGCCCCGCGGCTCTTCGGCGCCGTGTGCTTCACGATCTCGTCGATGAGCTCCGCTTGCGTCAGCACGGCAGGGCGGTCGACGCCGATGCTCTTTGCGCGAAGGATGAGCTCTTGTCGCGAGAGCGCTCGCAGTTCCGCCGACACCATGGGCGACACGCTTACTCCTTTCGGAGGCGCGCTGCATCGCCCCCCGCGCCGAACGCGGCGCTTCACTCGCGGCCGAAGAGCTCACCCTCGAAGCGGAACCCGGCGGCGATCATGGGCATCGCCTGCGACACGTCGAGGCCGGTGCGGAAGCGGTGAGCGAGCCAGAAGCCCGCGTTCAGGAATACGGTCGGCTTGTTGAAGCGCGCGCCAGGCGTGTCGAAGAACGTGTAGGCCACGAGCGGCCCGACCCGAACCGTCGGGCCGTTCTCGTCCTCGAGGCCGCGTAGCGTCGCCGCGTCGTAGAAGGCATGCGCGACGCTGGTTCGCACGCCGGCGACGAAGCCGCTGCTCGACAGGTAGACCACGTCGTTGTCGTTCGTCAGCGCGAAGCCGCGGTTCGGCATCAGTAGATCGTAGCGCGGCGTGTAGTAGGCGCGCTCCCCAGCCAAGAGCTCGACCTCCGTGTAGTAGAACGACGCGTCGCTGCGGATGACGATGGGGCCAACCTTGCCGAGGAGCTGCCCTCGGAGCTCGGCCTCGATGCCGTGCGCCGGGCGGTTTTTTCCGTCCGCGGCGCCGCGTCGCATCGCCGAGTCGGAGAAGTCGACTTGCGCGTCCGGGTAGCCCTGCAGGAACTGGAGCGAGCCGTAGTAGCCGACCCGGTGGAGCCCGGCCGTCAGCGTGAGCAGGGTAAGGGGACGCGCCTCGACGACGACGCCGTGACGGTGGAGCGCCGGCGACTGAATGTGGCTCACCGCGATCCCGACGTGGTTGTCGCGCAGCGCGGCGGACTCGTGGCGGTAGAGCCGCTCGCGCCACGCCACCAGGTAGCGGTTCTCGAGCCCGAGCGGGTTCACGCGCACGGCGGTGAGGTTCTCGTGGACGATCCGGTGCTGAGGCGGTGGCGGCAGAGGCGGCGGTGCCTCTGGGCCGGCGGACGCCGAGAGCACCTCGGACAGGACCGGCGCCGGCGCGCGCGGACCCGGAGCGCCGACCTTCGGAAGCATCGGCGGCGGCTCGACCGGGATCCCCGCGGGGAGCGGCGGAGGTACGGGCGGCGGGCTCGCGGAGCACGCGAGGGTCACGACGAGCGGCGCGATGGCCGCGAGGGTCCGTAAACGCGTTGGGCTCACAAAATGCGGGATTCGCAGGTCCGCCGCCACCATGGGCAAGACGCTTACTCCGTTCAGAGGCGCGCTGCATCGCCGTCGCGTTACGATCTCTCGATGGTCGTCCGCCCGAGCTCTCTCGCCGTCCTCGCGCTCTCAGCCGCAGGGTGCGTTGGCGGCGGCGGCGCGCCTCGCCGAGAGCGCGATCCCGAGCGAGGGGCACGATCCGACGCCGCTCGCGCGCTGCAGCGTCGCCAAGAGCCAAGAGCAGCCCCTCGTCACCGAGTGGCCGGCTCCGTACAAGGCGCGGCTCGAGGCGCTCTTGCAAGAGGGCGCGGTGCTCGCCGACTACTCGGGCTGCGAGCTGCCCATCGTCGATGGCTGCAAGGTCGCTGGCAAATACGGCTGGCACAAGACCACGCGCTCCACCGACACGACGGACATTCGCGACGAGGACGAGCTCTTCGCCAAGCTCCCGCTCGGGGCGTTAACGCTGTCCGGCGATCTGAAGTCGCGCGGCTCGCTGCACGTGCAGCTCGCGGCAAACGAGGACGAGGCGACGCTGCGGGGCGCGCGCGGCATCAACGGCCCGAGCGGCGATCCTGGGCGGATCGTCATCGGCGGGCGCGCTGACGGGTAAGCCGCGCTTCACCACCCCACGCGGGTGATGGCCTCCACTTGGTCGAAGTGGGCGTCCCGGCTCATGATCGGGACTCGGTGCTGAACGGCGAGGGCGGCGATCCACAGGTCATTCGAGGGAATTGGCGTGCCAGCGCGCCTGAGCCGCTCGCGGATCTCCGCATACGGTCGAACGGTCTCCGCCTCGACCGAGAGTACCGTCGCCGCCTGCTCGAGTGCGTCAAGGGCTGGCTCGATCAGCCGGCGCTTCTTCGAGCGTGCCAGACCGAAGCGATATTCGCCGAGGACGATGACCGGCAGGAAGAGACGCGCCGTTCGTTCGAGGGCGGCGCCTAGCGCCGGACTGCCTTCGAAGAACGCGGAGAGCGCGTTGGTGTCGAGGATCATGTCCAGTCTTCCGGCTCGATCTGCTCGAACTCATCCGCGATGACCGAGTCGATACGCCTGAGCTCGGCGGCATGCGCCTTCATCGAGCCGAACAATTTCTTCCACTCCGGCACTGTGCGCGACGTGGCTTCTCTCAACTTCGCTTGAAGCGCCTCGTTGACGAACTGCTTCAGAGACTTTCCGTCGCGGGCGGCGATCGATTTCGCGCGCCGAAACAGCGGATCCGGAATTTCCAGCGTCGTCTTCACTCCGGTAATTAACCATAATTATGGGTCGGACGCCATTCGGCGAAAATAAAGCTGGCGACCCGCCCCGGCCGATGGATTCCATATTCGTTGGAGCGCATGTGCGTTGGAGCGCATATGCGTTGGAGGCCGCGGCTACGACCACGCCCCGCGGGCGGCGGGGTCGGGCTGCGCCTCGGCGAGGGACGCGAGCGCGTCTTCGCAGTCCTGTGCGATCTGCCGGCGCAGCTCGTCGAGGCCCGCGAAGCGGCGTTCCCCGCGGAGCCGCGCCACGAGGTGCACGCGCAGGTGCGCGCCGTAGAGCTCCTGGTCGAGGTCGAAGACGTGCGCTTCGAGCAGGGGATTGTCGAGATCGCCGATGGTCGGACGCATGCCGAGGTTGCACACGCCTCGGCCGAGCGCGCGGGCCTCGCCGCTGTCCACGCGATCGACCAGCACCGCGTACACGCCATTCGCCGGCAGCGCTTCGGGCACGCTTGCGAGGTTGCACGTTGGGAACCCGAGCGTGCGGCCGCGCCTTTGGCCGTGGCTCACGACGCCCGAGACCAGGTGTGGCCGACCGAGCAGGCGCGCTGCGGCCTCGACCTCTCCGCGCTGCACGTGCATGCGGATCCGCGTACTCGACCATGGGCCCTCGTCGTCGCCCACGAGCGGCGCGCCAATGGTCGCGAAACCGAGCCGCTCCCCGAGCGCCACGAGCTCGGCCATACCTCCGGTGCGCCCTCGGCCGAAGCGAAAATCGTCGCCCACCATGACGACGCGCGCACCCAGCTCATGCACGAGCACGCGCTCGGCGAACGCCTCGGGAGCGAGCGCCGCGAAGGCGCGATCGAACGAGCGCACGACGAGCTCGGCCGCCGGGCACGCGCGCAAGAGGAGCTCCCGCTTGCGCTCGAGCGTCGTCAAGGTCGGCGGGGGCACGCGGCCCAGCGTCACCGACGGATGCGGGTCGAAGGTGAGGAGCCGCACCGCGAGCCCGCGCTCCTCGGCGAGTCGCGCGCCCGCTACGAGCACCGCCCGATGTCCGCGATGCACGCCGTCGAAATAGCCAATGATGACGACCGCTCCGCCCGACACGCGCTTCCTCGTCGCGTGACCCTAGTACCTTGAAACCAGCGTCTCGAGGCGGAAAAACCGCGGAAACTCTAGCGCGGACGCCCCGACGATGCCCGCTGCCGCCGCCCGTCTTGTGTCGCGCGCGCGCCCGATGCACACACGTCGATGCCCGCTGCCGCCGCCCGTCTCGTGTCGGGCGCGCGCCCGATGCACACACGTCGATCCGCGCCATGCACCTGGTCCTCGAAGAGCTCGTCACCGCCAAGCCTGCGCCACGGCCGATCGACTCGCTCGCCACCTGGTGGACACGGCACCGCGAGCTCTCCGCGCGCTTCCCGGTGCCCGTCGATGTCGCGATCCTCGCTGGATTTGCGGCCGATCGCCTCGGCTATGCCTTCGCCTCCGGCTATCAGGCCGCGGGCGCAGAGCTCTTCGCGGGGCGCGTCGTCGGCGAGCCGCGCTTGTCGGCCCTCTGCGTGACCGAAGCCGGCGGCGCCCACCCGCGCGCCATCGCGACCACGCTGCGACGCGGCGAGCACGGCCTACGCCTCGACGGCGAGAAGCGCTTCGTCACGCTCGGACCGGCGGCAGAGCGCTTGTTCGTGGTGGCGAGCGAGGGGCTCCTGCCGGACGGAAAGAATCGCCTGCGGGTCGCGGCCATCGACGCGCGCCGCGCGGGAGTGACGCTACGCACCGAGGCGACGGCGTTCGTGCCCGAGATCCCGCACGCGGTCGCGACCTTCGACGGAGTCACCGTAGCCGACGACGAGCTGCTCGCGGGGGACGGCTACCTCGAGTTCGTGAAGCCGTTTCGCACCGTCGAGGACTGCCACGTGCACGCGGCGCTCCTCGGCTGGTGGGTGCAGCTCGCGCGACGCGCCGACGCCAGCCACGACCTGCTCGAGGCGCTCTTCGCCCGCGTCGTCACGATGCGCGCGCTGGCGCTCGCGGACCCCAAGAGCGCGGCCGTCCACCTCGCCCTCGGCGGGGCGCTAGCGTCCGCGCGACAGCTCCTCGCCGAGCTCGAGCCCCTCGTCGCTCGCCTCGACGCCGAGACGCGCACTCGGTTCGAGCGCGATCGGCCGCTCTTGAAGGTCGCTGGCCGCGCGCGGGAGCTGCGCCGCGAGGCCGCCTGGCGCACGCTCTCCGGTTAGCACATGCTCGGCCCGAAAAGGGCCCATCTGCTTCGTGTACCCGGCACTTTGCGCCTTTCTGGCGCCGCAGTCATGCCTAGCGCGTCGGCTTGCCGCGCTGCTGCATCCAGTACGACAAGAATGGGGCGAAGGAGCTGTCGGCCCACTGCACGAACGACTCTGCCGGAAAGGCGCTCAGCGTCTTGACCGAGTAGAGGTTGTGCTTCTGGACCTCGGCCGCGTACTTCTTCATCGCCTCGTCCGACGGCGCCTCGATCACCGCCACGAAGTCGTAGATCCCGAGGGTGATGTACGCGGCCTCGAGCTTGCAGCCGCAGCTCTCGACCTGCTGCTTGATCAGCTTGAAGGTGTCGCCCGGCTTGGCCGCGCTCGCGAGCCCCTTCTCTGTGAACCGGCACAGTCTGAGGTAGTGAGCCATGATCCTCTTTTTCCCCGGCGGCCATCATGGGGGGCGCGCGCTCCTTCGTCAATCGGCGCGGCTCTTTCGGGGGTTCCGCTACCTCGGCATCGGCCGCAGCGCGTGACGGCGACGACGTGGGCGGCTCGCGGCGCGCCCCATCGGCGGGGCTCGGGCAGCGGCCTTCCGCCATCCGCGCGGCTTCCACGCTTGAATCTGCGCGGCGTCGTGAGCGAGCGTTGCGGGGATCGCCGTTCGCTCAGGGGATCTCCACCAGCGGAGCTCCAGCGACGCGCGCCGTGGAGGGCTCCTCATGCGCCACCGTGCTTCGTCTTCGACCACCGACCCGACCGCTCCGACCGCTCCCACCGCCAGGGCCCGCTCCGAGCGCGTAACCTCACACGCCGCGCCGCGCCCTGTGAGCTGGCTCACCGGAGGCGCGTGGCTCGCCGCGGCGATCTTCGGGGGCGCGC
>SYFR01000462.1 GCA_005800325.1 Myxococcales bacterium
CAGCTCGCTCGCGCCGTCGCGCGTCGGAGCCCACGTGGCAGCGAGCCCGACGGTCAGCGCCGAGCCGCCAAGGCCGCGGGTCGTCGTTCTCGTCACCGTCGACGCGCTGCGCGCCGACGTGTTGGCCTCGGGCGCGCACGATGCACGCTTTCCGAATCTCGTGCGCATGCGGGACGGCGGCGCCTACTTCTCGCGCGCCGTCGCGCCGGGCTCGCAGACGTCGGTGTCGCTCGCCGCGATGTTCTCGGGGCGCTATTTTTCGCAGCTCGCCTGGGAGCCGCACGGCGTAGGTATGGCCCGGTTTCTCTACCCGGCGCACGACGACACCGCGCGCTTTCCGGCGCTCCTCGGCGCAGCACATGTTCGGACCGAGAGCTTCGTCGGCCTCCAGTTTCTCGCCGGAAGCTACGGCGTCGCGCGTGGCTTCGAGCGGGAGCGCGTGTTGGTCGAAGGGCGCGCCCACGCCCGCGCCGAGGCGTTGATGCGCCCGCTCGTGTCTGCGGTGGCGCGCCAGTCGGACGAGCCCGCGTTCTACTACGTGCACCTCACCGAGCCGCACGAGCCGTACGATCGCGGCGCCGCGAAGGAGGGGACGCCGTTCGAGCGCTACCTCTCCGAGATCGAGGTGGTCGACGCGTGGCTCGGCAAGCTCTCGCGCGCGCTCTCGCATCGTCGCGACGGCGTCTTGTTCGTGACCGCCGATCACGGCGAGGCCTTCGGCGAGCACGGCACCGTATTTCACACCAAGACGCTCTACGACGAGCTCTTGCGGGTGCCGCTCATCGCCTTCGGCGTGGGGATCGCGCGCGGGCGGCACGAGGCGCTCGTCGGGCTCGTGGATCTCGGGCCGACCGTGCTCGAGCTCTTCGGCGGCGGCGCTGTGTCCGACGGCACGATGGGCCGGAGCCTCGTGCCGTACCTGCGAGGCGAGCCCGGTCATGGCGATCGCGTGCTGTTCGCCGAGGGTCGCCTGCGCCGCGCGATGTTCCGCGAGGACGGCCTCAAGGTCATCGAGGACGCTGTTCGCAAGACCGTGGAGGTGTTCGATCTCACGCGCGACCCGGGCGAGCTCGACAACCTCTTCGATCGCGAGCGCGCCCGCGTCGTGCCCGCGGTGGCGCAGCTGCGCGCGTGCTTCGCCGAGCTCGCGCCTCCGAGGCCGGGCTACGAGCCGCCGTACAAGCCCTGAACCGAGCGCCTGCGGCGACATGCTTGCGCGCGGCGACGACTCGTCGTGAAGTACCGAGCGTGACCGAAGGCGAAGAGCAGGCGCACGAACCGATCCGCGAGGCGGGGCGCGAGGGCGAAGAGCAGGCGCACGAACCGATCCGCGAGGCGGGGCGGGAGGGCGAAGAGACGCGCGGCGTCGCTCCCGAGGGCGAGTCGGTCGACCAGCTCGGGATCCCGATGAGCCGCGAGCCGACGATCGACGACGTGCGGGGCGACGGCGAGGCCCATCGACGCCTCGCGCTCGGGTGCACGCTGCTCGTCATGGCGCTCCTCGCCGCGTTTTACCTCGTCCGCGGCGGTCTCCTCGGTCGCCGATGAGCTCGCCCTCGCCCCGATCGGTGGTGAGCGAATTTGTCAGCGCAGTTCCGACTCAGGGGATGGACTAGCGGGCGGCGCGGAGCGTGAGCATCGCGTCGAGCGTGAAGCCCTCGTGCGTGGTCGCGCCGAGGGTCACCGGGCGCAGCACAGCGCCGGGCTCGACCGCGAGTCCGACGTGGAGCCCGCGCGCGGGGCTCACCTCGAGCGCGAGGTAGCCGGCGGCGCGTGCGCTCGATGCCGTGGCGGAGCTCGGGGCGCCCGACTCGAAGTCGCCTTCGGTGCGCGGCTCGACGCGGACCGAGGCTGCGCCAGCGCGCATGCCGATCAGGGCGCGCACGGGCGTTCCCGCTAGGCTCGCGGCCCACACCGCGGCGTCGAGGCCGAGCCCCGCCTCGAGCCAGCGCGTGCTCTCGCCGGCGGGAGCGATGAGCCAGCGGCCGTAGACGACCTGGCTCGTGATGCCGCGGTGGTGCGAGAGCTCGAGCGCTGGACCCGCGAGCCACTCCGGTGCCGCGGCGGGCAGCGCGCGCACGCCCAAGGCGCTCGTGACCGAGAAGCCGGAGCCGAGCGGGCTCGCTCGGACGGGGCCGCGCGCCGTGGCGTCGTGCTTGGCCGAGAGCACCCGTTGGTGCGCCTGAACGCGCGCCATCTCAGCCGCTTCGATCGCCACGACGCGCGCTGCGACATCGCCCGAAAATCCGCCGATCGCGAGCGCCCGCCGCGCCAGCGCCTTGCCGGTGCGGCGCACTTCGATCAGCGCGCGCCGCGGGTTCGGGACGTCGAGCCACACCTGGACGACGTCGTTCCCGAGCGGTCCCGCTGGCCCCGGATCGAGCTCGACCGCGCCTCGCAGCTCGATCGCGAAGAGCCTGCGCATGCGAAGCTCAGCGAGCCGCTCGTCCGCAGCCTTCGACAGCGCGAGCCGCACGCGCACGGGCTCGGACTCGGTCGCTGAAGTTAGCGGAGGGCGCATCGCCGCTCGGGCGCCGCTCTTCGCCGCCCCGTCGCTCGAGCCGTCGCTCGGGAAGGCGGAAGTGTCGAGCGCGTGGGCCACGGGGCCCGAGGACGACGCGATCGCGACGAGCGCCACGGCCAGTCGCCCCGCGTTCCGCGAGTTCCCGGTCCTACGGACTGGCTCCGCCGTCGCTCGAGCCGTCGCTGGCATCGTCGTCCTCTCGCGCGCGTGGAGGCTCGCCATCCTTGGCTGCGCCGTCCTTGGCTGCGCCGTCCTTGCCTGCGCCGTCCTTGGCTGCGCCTCGTCGCGGGGCCGTGGCCTCGGAAGCCCCGCTCGAGCCCGCCGCGACGCCGTCGGTCGCGCGCTCCCCGCTCGGTGCCGTGCCGGCGTCGTGCGTGCTGCTGGCAGCAGCGGTGAGCGCATGGCTCGCGGCCGCGGCGAGCTCGTCGACCTTCTCGGCGCACGCCCCGTCGGGATATTGCGAGCGATAGCGCGCGGCGAGGCGAACGACGGCGCGATGCGCGAGGGCCTGCGCTTCGGCCTCGATCTTTTTGCAGAGCGCATCCTGCGACAGAAGGAGGCCCTTCGAGAGGTCGGCCTTGAGCTTCTCGTAGCGCTCGGCGCGCTCGGCGTTGCCCTGAAGCCCGTAAATACGGGCGAGATCGTTCGCGGCTGTCATCGCCTCTGGCCGGTCGCCGTATTTCTCGACCACGCGCTCGAGCGCTTCGACCGCGACCAGCGGGCTGTTGCGCAGCTGCCCGCCGCTGCCGATGCAGAGCAAGTGGTCGACGCTCGCCGCATCGAGCGCCTTCGCCGCGCCGCCCGGCTGCTGCTCGAGCAGCTCGATCGCGGAGGCAGAGTCGAACCGCGCGCACGCGAGCGCCCAGGCCGGCGCGGCGGCGGGCTCGCTTTCGGCGAGTGACGACGTGGGAGGATGCATCGCCGTCGTGTGGCTCGGCGCCTCGTTGTCCTTGGGACCGCGCACCGCAACCGGCGCGAGCACGGTGATCGTGGCGCGCTCGCTCGCTGCGAGGCGCCGCGTCACGAAGCCCGCGTCGGTGGGCTCGCCAATCTCGGCGCTCCCCTCGAGCACGCGCACGAGCGCCACGTCCCCGTCGAGACGGACCGCGACGCGCCCGTCGGCCGCCGTCACGGTCGCGGCGCCAACCCGAAGTCGCGTGGCTCCGGCGCCGGGACCAAGCGTCACTTCGCCGTGCACGAGCCGCAGCACGAGCGCGCCCTCGCCATCGCTCTCGGGCTCCAACACCGAGCCTGGTGCGAGCTCGAGCTCGGTCCCACCCGGCAGCGAGTAGCGCCTGGCGTGCTGACCCGCGGCGAAGAGCTGCGGGACCGACGCGCTCGCGACGTCGTGCGCGTTCTCGGCAGTCGCGGCGACCCGGTCGCGCGGCGGGTTGGCCCATCGGTCCGCGCCGACGCCGAGCGCGACACCGCACGCGAGCGCGAGCGCCGTTGCAGGTTGCGCGAATGCGCGCCGTCGCCGCACCGCCTGCTGCGCGACGAGTCGCGGCGCTGTCGTCGCTTCGATGCTGCGCTCGAGGCGGTCCCAGACCCGCTCGATGCGCTTGGCGCTCGCGTGCTCGGCGAGGAGCGCACGATCGACGCCGCGCTGGCGCTCCGCGTGCGGCGGCCCGGCGAGGTCGTCCCCGCTCATGGGGTCACGCTCCCGTCCCGCCGAAGGAGCGTGGTCCTACCGACGAAGTGTCCATCGATGTAGCGCTCCGCGCGCAAAATGCGGCGCTTGATCGTCGCCAGCGAGCAGCCGACGAGCGATGCCGCGCCCTCGAGGTCGTAGCCCTCGACGTACCGCAAGGTCCACGCGATGCGGTCGTCGGCGGGCAGCGTCTGAAGGAGCGCGTAGATCTGGGCGAGCTCGGCGCGCACCGCGGGGCTCGCCTCGGCGCTCGCGATGCAGTCGAGCTCGACGGGCTGCCCGCCGAACCCGAGCACGCGTCGCAGGCGCTCGCGGCGCAGGGAGGAGCGGACGGCGTTGACGACGATCGACCCGAGCCAAGGCCGGAACGCCGCCCCGCGCTTGAGGCGCCCGAGCGCGTCGAACGCACGGAGGAACGAGTCGTGGACGATGTCCTCGATGTCCGAAGCACGCCCCGCGATGCGCGCCGCGAGGTTCAGCGCGAACGGAGCGTGCCGCCGATAAAGGCACTCGAGGGCGCGCGCGTCGCCGGTGCTCGCGAGCTCGACGAGCGACTCGTCTCCGAGCGCGCCGAGCGCCACCGTGCGCAGGGACGGCGGCGCGGCGGGGCCAGGGTCGTGCAGCGGCTCGAGCTCGCGGTCCGCATCGACCGCCTGTGGCTCCATGGGGCCCGCATACGCTCGCGCGGCAGAGCCACCGCGCGCGGCGACGAGGCGGAGGTGGCGGTCGCGGGTCATGACGGCGAAGCGTGGCGCCGATGTCGGCGAGGGAAGGAGCGCCCGTTGAGGGAATGCGCCAGGAAGTGCGTTCCCGTCGGGCTCGATACTTTCCGGTATGCTGAGACGCGAGTCACGCTGATTTCGGCTCAGCCTCGCAAGAATCGACGCCTCGGCGCAGAGGCGCGAGTCTGCCCGCACCGGCTCGGCCGCCAGGATCGGCGTCCGCTGTGAGCACACCATGAACCAGCCCCCCCCTCGCGCCACCGCCGCGCCGAGCCCCGCCGACGACCACGACGCGGTACGCATCCTCGATCACCTCGTGAGGCGCGCGGTCGAGACCGGCGCGAGCGACATCCACGTCGAGCCGCGCAAGGCCGGACTCTCCGTCCGCTTTCGCATCGACGGGGTCATGACCGACCAAGGCGCGCTGCCGCTCGAGCTCGGCCCGCTGCTCGCCACGCGCGTGAAGGTGCTCGGCCGCATGGACATGACGGTGCGGATGCTCCCGCAGGACGGGCAGTTCACCATCGACCTGCCCGGCGGTCGCCCCGTGAATCTGCGCGCCTCGACGTTTCCCGCGATCCACGGCGAAAAGATCGTCATGCGCGTGCTCCTCGGCCACCAGATCATCGCGCTCGATAAGCTCGGCATGGGCGACGCAGAGCTCTACACGACGCGGCGCCTCGTCAGCCTCACCTCCGGGCTCATCGTGCTGTGCGGGCCGACGGGCAGCGGCAAGACCTCGACGCTCTACTCGATGGTCGGGGAGCTCGACACGAGCCGCCTCAACGTCATCACGCTCGAAGATCCGATCGAGATCGAGCTGTCGACCGTGACTCAAGGGCAGACCAATCCGCGCGCCGGCTTCACGTTCGCGTCCGGTCTGCGCGCCACGCTGCGACAGGATCCGGACGTCATCCTCGTCGGCGAGATCCGCGACGCCGAGACGATCGAGATCGCGCTTCAGGCGAGCCTCACCGGGCACCTCGTCTTCTCGACGCTGCACACCTCGCACGTCGTCGAGACCATCTCGCGCATCATCGATCTCGGCGCCGAGCCGTGGATCGTGGGCAACGCCCTGCAGGCCGTGATCGCCCAGCGCCTCGTGCGCAAGCTCTGCGATTGCTTCGAGACGTACCGGCTGCCGCACGATCTGACCGCGAGCTTCGAGGACGATCGCGTCGTCCTTACGGCTGGCACCGAGGTCCGGCGGGCGCGCGGCTGCACGACCTGCCACAAGACCGGCTACCGCGGGCGCATCGGACTGTTCGAGGTGCTCGAGCTCGACGACGAGCTGCGCGACCTCGTCAAGGGCCGTGCGGCGGCGCGCGAGTACAAGGAAGCGATCAACCGCCGCAGCATCCGGCGCTTGCGCGAAGCGGGACTCGAGCGCGTCGCCGCCGGAGAGACCTCGCTCGAGGAGGTCGTGCGCGTCACCTGAGCCGCGCGGTCGCGCGCTCCGACCGTAAGCCAGCGTCAGGCCTTCGCGGTCGCCGCGGTGGCAGCGCCGCCGCCCATCGCCGCGCGCCCGAGCACGAGCACACCGCAGAGACCGATCCCCCAACCCCAGGCGTTGGCGGTGCGGAACTCGAACTCGGCGACGAGGTAGATGAAGCCCCAGAGCGCGGGCGGGCCGCACAGCAGCACGAACGCGAGCTCTTTCGCGTATTCGCTAAGGCCGAGCCCAGCGCCGACGAACGCGAGCGTGATCCCTGCGGGCATCCCGAGCCCGAAAATCCAGGCGCTCTTGAAGAGCAGCATCGCGGCCGCCGACAGCATGAACACTGCGGCAGCGGCGAGGATGAGGCGTCCGGACGTCGACGAGAAGAACGGGGTCGGCATGTTGCCCTAGTCTTAGCCTCGCCTCGTCCCGCGGATCAACCTCGTCGCGACGCCGCTTGCGCTACATCAGGCGCGGAGACGTTGGTTTCCTCGCCGCGCCGGTCCTCCGCGAGCGCGGGGACGTCGCGGAAGGGCCGCCGATGGTGCGAGCCTCGAGCGCTCACGCGACGGGGTGCAGGCCGTCGCGGATCCACGGCTCGGTGAGCTCGCGGAAGCGCGCCACCGAACCAAGCCCGCCCATCACCGACGCGAGCCCCCACTGCAGCCGGTTCATGAACACGAACTCGCGCGGGATCTTCGGCACGTGGGGGATCGTCGGCAGGATGTCGCCGTCGCGGAAGGTGAGCCCGCGAAGGCCGTCCGCGATCACCGTGACCGCCTCGCGCGCCTTGCTCGGCGAGCAGTGCCACTCTTCCGTCACGAGCGGGCCGAGCAAGAAGATGGTGTAGCTGCGGTACACCTCCCAGCTCGGATCGTTGGGGTCGTAGTCGAGCACCTCGACGCAGGTGCGGTCGAACTCTTCCCAGTCGCCGTCGAGCGCCGCGCTCATGTAGCGCTTCACGCCCGCGATGAGCTCGGGAGAGAGCTTCTTCACGCAGCCGAAATCGAGGAACGCCACGCGCCCGTCGCCGAGGAAGCGGTAGTTGCCCGGGTGCGGATCGGCGTAGAGGTAGCCGTGTCGCAAGAGGGCGCGGAACATGAAGCGCCAGATCGTCTTGCCGGCGCGATCGCGCGCCTCCTGGCTCGCCGTCGCGCAGAACTCCGCGTAGCTCTGGCCGCCGACGAGCTCGGTCGTGAGCACCCGCTTGGTACTCAGGCTCTGGTGCACGCGCGGGATGACGATCTCCGGATCCCGCTCGTGAACCCGACGAAAGACGTCGGCCATCTCGGCCTCGCGCGTGTAGTCGAGCTCGCTCAGGAACACCTCGCTGAGCTCGGCGATCGCCTCCTTGGCGTTGGTGCGGGTGGCGAGCGGGCCGAGCATCGCGCCGAGCAGGTGAATGCTCTTGAGATCGTTCTTGATCGCTTTGTCGATGCCCGGGTACTGCACCTTCACCGCGACGTCTTCGCCACCCTTCGTCAGCGCGCGATGGACCTGCCCGATGCTGGCCGCGGCGAAGGGCTCGCGCTCCCACTCTTGGTACACGCGGTCGGGAGGCTCCGAGAGCTCCTCGCTCACGACCTGCCACGCGGCCGCCGGCGAGAGCGGCGGGGCCTTGTCTTGCAGCTTCTTCAGCGTGGCCTTGAGCTTCTCCTCGTAGCCGGGCGGCGCGAGGCCGTCGATGTAGCTCACCATCTGCCCGACCTTGAGCGGCAGGCCCTTCATCTCGCCGAGGGTCTTGAGCATCGCCTCGGCGGCCGCCTTGGCGTCCTTGGCGAGCTTGCGCCGAGCCTCGCGCTCCGCCTCTTCGGTGTTCTCTCGCTCGAGCCCGAGCGCGCGCTTGGCCCCCGCGAGCGCGAGCGGAATGCCCTTGGTGCCGAGCCCCGCGAGCCGCGCGAGGCGACCGAGCCGCCCCGTCGGCGGTCTGTCGTTGGGCTTCGTCATCGGCGCCGGGAGCCTAACCTCCAACGATCGGAGGCGCTTCAAGATTTCGCTCGCCGCGCGGGATCCTCAGCGTCGCCGTGGCGCGGGATCCTCGGCGTCGCCGTGGCGCGGGATCCTCGGCGTCGCCGTGGCGCGGGATCATCGGCGCATTCGCGGCGCGTTGCGGATCGCGGCGACCTCGAAGCGGCCAATCGCGTTGCGCAGCTGCTGTCGGAGCGGGCGGGGCAGCTCCCGACAGCTCGCGTAGAGCCGCGGCCTGCCGTCCTCGACGACGGCGCGCAGCTCGAGCGAGCCCGTGCCGCCGCGGCGCAGCACGTCCTCGAGGTCATCGCGCAGGGCGTGCGGGATGCGGCCGCGCACGACACGAAGTCGCGCGCCGTCGTGCCGCAAGCAAAACAGCTCGTTGGCGCGCATGATCGCGACGACGAGCGGCACCGAGAGGGCCATCAGCACCAGAAACACGACGAGGCCCACGCGGGAGCGTTTAGTGCACCGAGCCCATCGAATCGACGGGTATTTGGATATTGGGCCACGACTGCGGCGTGCCGCCGTCACGTGTTCGGCGTCGGGGCGTCGTCCCAGCGCTCGAAGGCGGGGGCGTGGCCGCGGTAACGCACCCGTGGACTACGCCAGAAGGGGCCGGTCGCTGCCGCCACGCACGCGCCCGACCATGGTAAAGCACGCGCCATGAGGGTCCTCGTAACGGGTGCCACGGGATTCATCGGCCGCGCGCTCGCGCAGGCGCTCCTGCGGCGGGGCGACACCGTGACGGCGCTCACGCGCGATGTGGACTCCGCACGGAGAGCGCTGCCTCGCGAGTGCCGCGTCGTCGAGTGGCGGCCGGGGACGCCGGGCGCGTGGATGGAGGAGGCGGCGTTCGTCGACGGCATCGTGAACCTCGCGGGCGCGAGCGTCTTCGGGCGCTGGACGCCGGCCTTCCGCGCGCGGATCGAGCAGAGCCGCGTCGAAGGGACGAAGGGGCTCGTCGATGCGATCCGGCTCGCGGGCGCGTCGAAGGCGCGGAAGGCCGCGAGGCCGCGCGTGCTCGTGAACGCGTCGGCGACCGGCTTCTACGGCTCGAGCAGCGCGTCCGAGCTCGACGAAGAGAGCCCGCAAGGCCGCGACTTTCTCGCCGAAGTTTGCGGGCGTTGGGAGGCCGCGGCCGAAGAGGCCGAGGCGCTCGGTACGCGCGTCGTTCGGCTCCGCATCGGCATCGTGCTCGGCAAGGGTGGCGGCGCGGTCGCGCGCATGCTCTCTCCGCTCGGGCTCTTCGTCCTTGGACCGATCGGCAAAGGCGACAACGAGATCTCGTGGGTGCACCTCGACGACGCCGTGGGCATGTGCCTCTGGGCGCTCGATCGCGACGAGGTGACGGGCGCGGTGAACTGCACGTCGCCGTACCCGACCACCGGCAAGGCGCTCGCGCAGTCACTCGCGAGCGTGCTCGACCGGCGCGCGATCGGCCTGCCGAGGGCGCTCGCCGCCCCCCTCTTCGGCGAGCTGCTCGACGTGGTCGCTGGCAGCGCGCGCGTCGTGCCGCGGCGTGCCATCGCGGGCGGCTACGAGTTTCATCACGCGCGGCTGATGCCGGCGCTCGAGGCCGCGGTCGGGTAGGGGCCGCTCGTCTTCGCGGAGTGCCGGGAGCGCGCCGAGCCCGAAGCAGCGAGCGAGCGCGCGAGACGTTGTCTACGCTTTCGCGGCCGCGCGCACGCCCTCGATGCGGGCGTTCACCTCGGCGCCGATGATGAGCGAGAGGCACATGAGCCAAAGCCACACGAGCACGACCACCACGGTCGCGAGGCTGCCGTAGAAGCGTGAGTAGTTGGCGATTTCGCGCACGTAGGTGGAGAAGGTGCTGGAGACCGCGATCCAAAGGCCAAGCGTCACGAGCGCGCCCCGAAAGCCCGCGCGCGATTGTCCCTCGCGGCGCAGGGTCGCGACGCGAAAGAAGCCCGCGACGAGCAGCCACATCGTCGACAGGGTAACTCCGATGCTGAGGGCGTTGCCGGCTGCGCCGCCGAGCCAGGTCCCGAGGACGAGCAAGAGGCCGCTCGCCGCCACGCCCAAGACGCCCGCGAGCACGAACACGAGCGCGACGAAGCGGCGAGTCAGCCACGAGCGGGGCCGCGCGCCGAAGATCCGCTCGAAGATTTTCATCGCGGTCGCCGCGCCCTCGGTCGAGAGGTAGACGAAAGCGATGAGGCTCAACGGCGGCACGACGCTCGCCCCTTGCTCCGAGAGCCGCATCAGCTCGCGATCGGCGAGGTGCGCGAGCGGGCGTGGCGCGAGCTCGACGATGGGGCCGAGGACCGTGGCGTTCGAGCGCAACAGCTTGTGCACCGCCCAGCCCGTAAACGCGGCGAGCGGCGCGCTGCTCAGGAACACGTCGAAGGCGATCGCGTTGGCGGCGCGGACGGCGTCGTGCTCGTCGAGCGAGCGAAAGATGTCGCGCACGGCGCCCATGGCACGGGTCTCGGGACGACTGGCGCTGGCTACTGGGCGGCGCGCACGTTCGCGGCGCAGCGAAATCCGATCGCGTGCACGCTCGCGGTCGCGACCTGAAAGTAGCGTGCCGCCGGGTTGAGCCAATTCGGCAGCTCGCCGTTGAAGCCGCCTCCGCGGATGGCCTTCTTGTCGCCCGCGGCCGGGCCCTTCGGGTTCGTCTGGGCGTCGGCTTGATAGAGCGCGTACCAGTCGGCC
>SYFR01000463.1 GCA_005800325.1 Myxococcales bacterium
ACCGGGCACTCTGCGACCGGGCACTCTGCGACCGGGCACTCTGCGACCGGGCACTCTGCGACCGGGCACTCTGCGACCGGGCACTCTGCGACCGGGCACTCTGCGACCGGGCACTCTGCGACCGGGCTCGATGCGGCCCGCTCCAGGGCGACGGAGCTCGCCGATGGCGAGCGCGCGGTGCTCGTGCGCCGCAAAGACGCGCACCTCGAGCTCTGCCTCAGGGAGGACGTGGGCTCGGACGGGCCCGCGACCGGCCTCGGCGGCTATACGCTCGAGTACGACGCGCTTCCGGAGCTCGACTTCGACGACGTCGCGCTCGAGACGTCGCTGTTCGGCAAGACGCTCGCCGCGCCGATCATCGTGGGCGCCATGACCGGCGGCAGTGAGCACGCACAGCGGATCAACCACACGCTCGCCCGCGCGGCGGCCAAGGTCGGCGTTGGGATGGCGCTCGGCTCGCAGCGCGCCATGGTCGCGGCGCCCGAGCTCACCGCGTCGTTCGCGGTGAAGGACGTCGCCCCGGAGCTGCGCCTCTTGTTCGGCAACTTCGGCGCCGTTCAGCTCAACTACGGCATGACGCTCGAGGCGATTGCCCGCGCGCTCGCGGCCACCCGTTGCGACGCGGTCAACTTTCACCTGAACCCGCTGCAAGAGGCGATTCAGCCCGAGGGCGACACGCGCTTCTCCGGGCTCGCTTCCATGCTCGGGCACGCGGCGCGAGAGCTCTCGCTGCCCGTGCTCGTGAAGGAGGTCGGCGCGGGGATCTCGGCTCGCACCGCGAACAAGCTCGCGGCGCTGCCGATCGCCGGCGTCGAGGCCTCGGGGACGGGCGGGACCTCGTGGGCCAAGGTCGAGAGCTTGCGAGCGCCGGCCGCGAGCGCGCAGGCCAAGGCGGGCAGGAGCCTCGCGGGGTTCGGCGTCCCGACGGCGCAGTCGATCGTGGCGTGTCGCCAGGCGCTCGGCGCGGAGCGCGTGGTCATCGCGTCCGGTGGGATCCGCACCGGCATGGATGTCGCCGTGGCGCTCGCGCTCGGCGCGGATGCGTGCGCCATCGCGCGCCCGATGCTCGAGGCGGCAGAAGCCGGCGAGGATGCCGCGGTCGCCGCCCTCGAGGCGTTGATCTGCGAGCTGCGCGTCATCTGCTTCTGCACCGGAGCGCGCACTCCGCGCGAGCTTCGAGCTCACGAACCCACGCGCCCACGATGACCACGACCCCCGATCGAGAATCGCGGCCTCCGAGCGGCGCCGCTTATTCGAGCGAGCTCAGCGGCTTTCATCGGCTCGACCTGAAGGATCGCCGCTCGCGCCTCGCCGAGCTGACGGGCCTCTCCGAGCGAGAGCTCGACGTCCTGTCGGCCGAGTTCGGGCTCACCGACGCGCAGGCCGACCGCATGGTGGAGAACGCGCTCGGCGTCATGGGCATGCCGCTCGGCCTCTGCGCGAACATGGTCGTGGACGGGCGCGAGTGCCTCGTCCCGATGGCGGTCGAGGAGCCGAGTGTGGTCGCGGCCGCGAGCTTCGCCTCGAAGCTGTTGCGCGCGGGCGGCGGCGTCACGACCACGGTGTCGGCGCCGCACATGCTCGGCCAGATCCAGCTGCTCGACGTCCCCGATCGGGAGCGCGCGCGGCGCGAGTTGCATGCGGGCAAGTCCGTGTTGCTCGAGCTCGCCAACAGCGGGCACCCCCACCTCGTGCGCGCGGGGGGCGGGGCCATCGACCTCGAGGTGCGCGAGCTGCACCCGCTCGGTCCGGAAGATCCGTGCGGCCCGATGTTGATCGCGCACCTCGTCGTCGACGTGCGCGACGCGATGGGCGCGAACGCCATCAACTCGATGTGCGAGCGCATCGCGCCGGAGCTGAGCCGCCTGTCGGGCGGGCGCGCGGGCCTGCGCATCCTCTCGAACCTCACGGACCGCCGTCGCGTCGTCGCGCGCGGGCGCGTGCCGTTCTCTGCGCTCGAGGGCCGCGGCAAGGACTCTCCGCGGGAGCTCGCGCGCGCCATCGTCGAGGCCTCCGTGTTCGCCGAGCGCGACCCGTACCGTGCGGCCACGCACAACAAGGGGATCATGAACGGCATCGACGCGGTGCTCATCGCGTTCGGCCAGGATTTTCGTGCGGTCGAGGCCGGCGCGCACGCGTTCGCGGCACGCGGCGGGCGCTACACGGCGCTCGCGAAATGGCGCATCGAGGGCGAGTCGCTCGTCGGCGAGCTCGAGGTCCCGATGGCCGTGGGCACGGTCGGCGGAGTCGCCCGCGTTCACCCCACGGTGCAGGTCGCGCGTCGCCTCGCGCATGTGAATGCGGCGAGCGAGCTCAGCGCCATCGCCGCCGCCGTGGGCCTCGCGCAGAACCTCAGCGCGCTGCGTGCGCTCGCGGCCGAGGGGATCCAGCACGGTCACATGCGGCTCCACGCGCGCAACGTCGCGGCCGAGGCAGGGGCCGCGCCCGAGCAGGTCGAGTTCATCGCCGAGACGATCGCCGAGCGCGGCGACGTGAGCCTGTCCGCGGCCAAGGCGGCGCTCGCCGAGCTCGAGTCCGCGCGCCGCGCCGCCAACTCGATCCCGCCGGCGTATGCCGGGGTCGAAAAGAACCGGGATCTTCTCGGGCGCTTCCGTGCGCTGCGCGATCGGTATTACCCCGAAATGACGGCGCTCTTCGACCGCGTCGTGCACACCTCGACGCCCGCGGGCTCGTCGCTCGAGGGGATGACTCGCTATCACATGGAGACGGGAGGCAAGCGCCTGCGCGCGCTCTTGCCGCTGCTCGTGGCCGAGGCGCTCGGCGTCGACGCGCAGAAGCTCGTGCCGTTCGGCGCGGCGTGCGAAATGTTGCACAACGCGACGCTCGTCCACGACGACTTGCAGGACGGCGACATGTTCCGCCGCGGCCGTATGACCGTGTGGAACCGCTTCGGGATCCCGCAGGCCATCAACCTCGGCGATGCGATGTTCTACTTCTCGGTCTTGCTGTGCCAGGAGCTCGCGGTGCCGGCCGCGCGTCGCGAGCAAGCCTCGAAGCTGCTCCTCACCGAGACCTTGCGCGTCATCGACGGGCAGGAGCGCGAGTTCGCGCTCAAGCTCCTGCCAGCGGTCACGCTCGAGGACTACTTCGCCATGGTCGAGGGCAAGACGAGCGGCCTCTTCGCGCTGCCGATGGCGGGGGCCGCGATCCTCTGCGAAGCGAGCGACGCCGTCGCGGCCGGGCTTGCAGCGGCCGCGCGTCACATGGGCGTCCTCTTTCAGATCCAGGACGACACGCTCGATCTCTTCGGCGACAAGGGTCGCGGAGCCATCGGCAGCGACATCGGAGAGGGCAAACGCAGCGCGCTCGTCGTCCACGCGCTCGAGCACGCGAGCGATGCCGACGCCACCTGGCTCCGCGGCGTGCTCGACAAGGACCGCAAGGCGACGACGGAGCTCGAGATCGCCCGCGCGATCGAGCTCGTCCGCAGCGCAGGCTCGCTTCGCTTCGCGCTCGACGAGATGCTCTCCCGCCGCGAACGCGCACGCCAAAGCGTCGCCGCTCTCGGGCACCACGAGCTCTCGAGCCTCGTCGTCGCGATGTGCGATCTCTTCCTCGAGCCGCTCGCGCCTCTCTTCGCCGAAAGGGTGGCGCGGTGACGACTCGGGGCTTCGGGGGGGCCGTTCGCGAGCTCGATGCCGCGCGGACGCGGGAAGCCGCGCGCACGACGCGTCGCCGATGAGGGCGGCGGCGGATTCGCGAGCCCGGCCTAGAACCCGAGCGGCGTGAGGTCGAGGCCGCCCGGATACCAATAGCTCGTGTACTGGCCATAGCCGTACACGGTGACGCCGCACGGCAGGCTCGAATTGACGGTGTGGTTGCCGTCGCCGGCGTTGCTGAGCGCGATGCGCGCGACGCGATAGCCCGAGTTGCCGATGGTCTGGAACGTCGCGACCGGCTGCCCGTCGAGCGTCACGCTGGCCGCGGTCGGCGCCACGATGTTCACGAAGTTGGTGGAGTAGTTCGTCGGCGCATGGATCAGATACGACGTGCGAAACTGCGCGGTCGGCACGGCGATGGCCATGGCCGGGTCGCCCTGTCCGCCTCCCTGGTCCTGGCCTGTCATGTACTCGGCCACGAGCACGGGCTTGTCGGCCTTTATGGAGAAGTCCGCGCTCGTGAGCGCGACCTCGACGTAGTTGCCTGCGAGCGCGAGCGACGTCGGAGCACCGGGCTGCGGCGGATCGTAGACGAGGTTCGTCGTGTCCTTGGTCGCGACGATGCGCACCATCCGCACCTTGACGACGTTCGCCGTGATGAACGGGGCCGTGACCAGGTAGTCCGTCGCGAGCGTGTCAATCGGCGGAATCGACTCCTCGAGGTGGTCGCAATAGCTAACATTGTGCGGCACGAACGTGCACACGTGCCCGCCGATGAGCTCGACCGGCTTGTCCGCCGAGATGAGCGTGCCGGTGACATCGGACGCCGTGCTACCCGAGCTCAGCACCTGAATGACGTCGCCCTCGTTCAGGGTCACGGTGCCGGTGCCGTTCGCGGCGATGCCGCCGCCCGCGTAGACGAACCCGCCGGTCGCTGAGGGCGTGACCGTGACCTTCGTGTTGTCCTGACTCGCGACGACGGCGTAAAGCCCCGCGTAAGGCGAGCCGAAGTAGGTCCACGTGTTGCGGGCGATGACGCGGTAGCTCGTGCCCCACGCATTCACTGGCAACAGCAGCGAGGCGTCGTTCGTGTAGCTGCTGCCCGCGCTCGGCTTGGCGTACTGGAGCGGGTTGTATTGGTACACCGTCACCGGCCGGTCGGTCCTGAGCCGATAGGCGCCGTCGGCCACGAGCAGCGTCTGCGCCGTCACGCCGGCGAGCTCGTTGACCCATGGCAGCGTCACGATCTTCACGCTGTTGGCGGGCACGGTCGCCGTCGTCACGGTGGTCGCGCCGCGGGTCACCGTCATGTTCGCCGCCTGCGCGGTCGTGTTCGCCACGGCCACCGCGAAGTCGAAGCTCTTCGACACGATGTTCGCGGTCGAGACCGGGTAGTAGTCGCAGCCGTAATAGCTCTGCCCGAGGTTCTCTTTGGTGCACGCGCCGGTGCAGGTCCCGGTGTCCGGGCTGCACGCCATTCCCTGCAGCGGATCGCAGAAGGTCTCGGTCGTCGTCGTGCCGTCGTTGTTGCACACGATCGACTTGTGGACCGCGCACTTGGCCGAGCCCGGGATGCAGGTGGCGCAGCCGACGTTCGGGGCGCACACCTGCGAGCCGCAGTCCTGCGCGGTCGAGTAGCCGCCCTTGCCATCGCAGACCTTGGCGACGTTGCCCTCGCAGATCACGGTGCCTTTCGGGCACACGAAGCCGCCGCCGCCCGAGCCGTCCCCGCCCGCGCCGGTGCTCGCCGCCGAAGAGCTCGCGGACGAAGCGCTGCTCGATGTCGAGGACTCCGCCGCGCTCTCGCCGCCCGCGCCGCCGATGCCGCCCGTGCCGCCGAGGCCGCCCGCGTCGCCCGTGCCGCTCGCCACCGTCGAGGTGCCCCCGTCATCCCCGCCGCCGAAGGGACTGCGTGCCGTCGCACTGCAAGCGACGCCGAGGGCTACCATCGTGAGACCGGCGAAGAAGCGCATGCCGCGGAGTACATCACGCCACCCCGGCGCCGGAAAGACACAATTGCTCGCCGAGACCGACCTGTCCGCGCATCGCGCGGGCCCGCGCGGGCACGCCGCCGAGCGTGTTAGCATCGCCGCGTGACCACGCTCTCTTCGAATGGGCTCTCACGACGACTCTTCCGCCTTCTCGGCATCGCGGTGGCCGGGGCGGCGCTCGCGGCGAGCTGTTCGAGCTCGCGCGTCTCCGGGGACGATGGCAGCTCGGGGCCGAGCGCTTCCTCCGTAGGCGGCGCGCCAGCGACGAGCACCATGAGCGGCGGGGCGGGCCCGGCCGGAACGGGGGGCGGCCTCTCGACGATCGCCGCGGGCCCGAGCTGCGTGTCGACCTGCAGCTCCGATCTGAAGCAGGTGCTCTGTGACGGCATGTTGATGGAGGAGTGCCCGGGGGATCTCGCCTGCCTCAATGGCGGCTGCTCGAGCGATCCGTGCGCGGCCGCCGCCGCGGCGAAGGGCTCCTTCGGCTGCGACTTCTGGGCGCTCAAGCCCGACGTCATCCAGCCGGTGCGCGGCGCGTGCTTCGCCGCCTTCGTCGCCAACACGTGGAGCGTCCCGGCCCACATCGACGTGACCTACAAAGGCCAGGCGCTCCCGCCGAGCTTCATCTTCCTCCCCCAGGGACAGGGAAAGAACCTCACCTACGCCCCGTACGATCCGGTCGCGGGCCTCGCACCGGGGCAGGTCGCGACGCTCTTCCTCGCGCACGACACGCAAGCTCTCGGCATCGACTGCCCGAACGCGCCCGCCATCGACGGCCCGGCCGGCGTCAACGGCACCGGCTTCGGTCACGCATTCCACATCAAGGCCGATCGCCCGGTCGTCGCGTATTCGATGTTTCCGTACGGCGGCGGCTCCGCGCAAGCGACGTCGGCGAGCCTGCTCTTTCCGGTCAGCGCGTGGGACGACAACTACGTCGCCGTCAGCGCCTTTGCCAAGACGCAGACGTTCGGGCCGGGCGTCCCCTCGCTCGACATCCTCGCGCACGAGGACGGGACCCAGATCGCGCTCCTTCCCGGGGTCGCCGTCGTCGGCGGCGGCGGCGTCGCGAGCACGCCTGCGAATCAGCCGCTCATTTATTCGCTCAACGCCGGGCAATTTCTCCAGATCGCGCAGGTCGAAGAGCTGACCGGCAGCCCCATTCAATCGAATAAACCCGTCGGCGTGTGGGGCGCCGCGAGCTGCCTCAGCGTGCCGGCCGACAAGAACTTCTGCGACTCGGCGCACCAGCAGATCCCACCCGTGCGCGCGCTCGGTAGCCGCTATGCCGCCGTGCGCTATCGCAACCGCAAGTCGTCGAATGGCCAAGAAGAGGCGCCGCCGTGGCGACTGGTCGGCGCGGTGGATGGCACCCAGCTCGCCTACAAGCCATTCACGCCGCAGGGCGCGCCCTTGACCCTGGCGCTCGGCGAGGTCGCCCAGTTCGATTCGAGCGGCGGCTTCACCGTCGCGAGCCAGGACGCGAGCCACCCCTTCTACTTTGGCCAATACATGACCGGGTCCGAGGTGTTCGGCGGCAACGAGGGGGATCCCGAGTGGGTCAATATCGTGCCGGTCGACCAATACCTCAGCTCGTATGTCTTCTTCACCGACCCCACCTATTCGGAGACGAACCTCGTCGTCATTCGCAGCAAAAACAAGGCGACGATGACGTTCGACGACGTGGAGCTCGACTGCGCGGGACCGCTCGCTAACTGGCAATCGCTGGCCGACGATCTCGAGTTCACGAGGATCGATCTCGTGACTGGCGACTTCGAGAGCGTCGGCAATTGTTCGAACGGTCGCCACGAGATGAAGAGCAAGTCGCCCTTCGGGGTCACGGTCTGGGGCTGGGGCACGCTCGGCCTCACCCCGAGCACGCACGACGTCTCGTACGCCTATCCGGGCGGCGCGAGCGTGCAGATCATCAATGAGGTCGTCGTTCCGGCCATCCCGGACTGATGGTCTGAGTCCGAATCGAGCGGGGCCAGAACCGCCGGCCCCGGATTGGCAAGCTCGGGCGTGAACGGCCCAATTCCCTGCGGGCTACTTCACGACGCCGGCGTGAAGGTGATCGTGTAGCCGACGGTCACGACGCCGTCGCCGCTCGGGAAGGAGAGCCCGTAGAAGGCGCGCGCGACACAGCTCGTGACGCCCGCGTCCGGCATGCTGCCGCCGCCGCCGGCCTGTTGCACCGAGCCGTCGCGGGCGATGACGAAGCGCACCGTCACCGAGCCTTGCAGGCTCGGGTTGTTGCGGAGCGCGCTCTCGTAGCAGGCGCGGAAGCGGCCATGCGACATCCGCACCGCGCGCTGAATCACCTCGGGCGGAATGCGGCCGCTCGCGGTCGTCGGCCCGAGGCGGACGATCGGAGACGCGACCCGATGTCCCTTGCCGCTTGGCCCGCAGGTCCGGCAATTGCCAATCCCCTGGCCGATGCCGATCCCCGAGCCGTGGCCGTAAGTCCCGATCGGGCCGAGCCCCAGCCCTTCGCCGAAGCCGCCGCCGCCTTCGCCGATCCCCGTGAGCCCGAGGCCGCCCATGCCGCGTCCCGCGCCGAGCCCCTCGCCCCACATGGTGCCGTTGGCGCTGATCGCGTCCATGCCCTCGGTGACGAGCCCGCCCCACGGCACCGTCGGTGCATTCGGGTCGGAGCTGCCGCCGCCGTTGATGAGGCCGATGGCGCCGAAGTTCGCGGCCTCGCGCAGCATCGCGTCGCGGCCGAGCACCGTCTCCTTCGCGTCGCCCGCGGCGGCCCATCGACCGGTGCCCTTGTTCGCGGTGCCGCCCATCGCGCCCTCGCTGCCCTTGCTGCGCTGTCCGGTGCCGCCTTCGCTCGCGGGGCTCTTCGCTTCGTCGAGCGGCGCGCTCGCCTTCGAGGCGTCCTCCTCGCGCATCGCGGCGTCGTCGAGGTAGCGCATGACGAGGTAGCGCTGCTCGTCGGGGATGGCGTCGTCGGTGGTGCCTCCGAGGTCGGGCGTGAAGAACGCGAGCGAGGCGAGCACGCCGCCGTGCGCCACGGCCGAGCCGAGTACGTAGGCGAGCGCCGCGCTCTTGGTGAACGCGAAGAGCGGGGCACGCAGCCGTCGCGCGTTCCGCACGCGGGTCACCTCGACGGTAATGCTGCCGAACGTGAGCGCGACCTCTCTGCCGCGGGGAACTGCGAGCGCCTCGCCCGCGCTGCCGTCGCTCGCGCTCATGTCGCCCCGGGTGCGTAGCTCGTCGAGCGAGACGGAGGCGTCGCCCTCGATGACGCACACGCTCGCGCTCGGGCTCACGACGACGCGCCCGCCGAGGACGATGGGCACGCGGGCCGCGCCCAAGACTGCCGCGCTGAGCGCGAGATCCACGGGCTCTTTCGTGAGCTCCGGATCGCCGGCGAAGAAGCTCGCGTTGCGCTCCACGCGGTGCACGCCGAGCAGCGTTGCGTCCCACACGATGCGAAGCTCGAGCGCCTCGCCGGCCCCGTCGACGTCTTCGTCTTTCACCGTCGCGCCGCCGCCGAGGAGGCGATGTTCGGTGCGCTCATGAGGAGCGCGCGCGGGGGCGATGGCGCGTACCGAGCGTTCGCCCGCCCGTGGCGCAATGCCGAGCTCGAGGAGTGGAGATCGCGAGAGAGCTGCTTCGTTGAGAGCGTGCATGATGGCCCCGTTCCAGGCGCGCGGGTGGCGCTGGCGTTTTGGGTCTTGGAGCTGCGACGTGACTCGCGAGGAGTCGGCTTCGTCGCAACAACCGCAACCGGTCGATTGGTCCCTACGACAGCCCGTGCGCCAAGTCGGTTCCGCGTCTTGCGCGACTTTTTTTGGCGATGAAGCGCGGGTGCACGGGGCGCAACGTCACTGAAACGCGCATGCGGGCCCGCGTGCGGCTCGGCTACACTGTGAGCCTGCGGCACGGCGCGGACCCGTGCCACGACATGGGATCGCGGCACAAACCGGCGAGCCTCGCGCAGCTTGCCGCTGGCACGGTCCCTGCGAAACGCGGTCGGTATGAACCAAATGCGGCAGACCCATCGAGTGAGGCGTCCCTTCTTGACGACGGCGGCGCTCTTCCTGGTGACGGCGTGCGCGACGCAGCCCGTCGACACGCGGCTCGGCGAGAACGGGCGCGTGCGGTTCGTCGGCGGCGGTTGCTCGGGCACGACGGCGATGGCGGTGGGCTCGCGCGAGATCTTGACGCTCGAGCCGGTGGACACCGAGGAGCTTCCGGCAG